>NZ_CAWNHY010000033.1:0-41104 GCF_963874335.1 Vibrio sp. V10_P2A27P122
CTAAAAGCAATAATAATAATAATGAATAAACAGAAATAATTTCGTTGATAAATGAAGAAGGATACTTTTATGAATATCAACAACACCATGAAGCTCGTGTTTGCTGTGATCGGCATTGGTATTGTCATCAGTGTTGTGACGGTATTACAGCTTAATGGGCTAATGCAACAAGTTGATCATATGGCTCAAGTTCGTTATCAATCTTATCAAGCGGCCGATGAGCTTCGTCAAAGCTCTGATGACTTAACTCGGTTAGGCCGGACTTATGTGGTCAGTGGCGATGAAAAATACGAAAAAATGTACATGGATATTCTTGATATTCGTAATGGTAAGAAACCTCGCCCGCAGAACTACCACACGATATATTGGGACCTTGTGCTGCAATATGGACAAAAACCTAAAGCAGACGGTAAGAATATCTCTCTCAACCAAATGATGACGGATCTTGGTTTTACTCAGCAAGAGTTTAGTTTGCTCAAAGAAGCTCAAGCTAATTCAGATGGCTTAGTGAACATGGAAGTCAAAGCGATGAATGCTGTTAAGGGGCTTTATCCTGATAGCAATGGCAACTACACCGTTAGAAAAGAGCCAGACCGTAATATGGCGATTTCTCTCTTACACAGTAATGAATACCATCAAGAGAAAGCCAAAATCATGGCTCCGATCGATAAGTTCTTTATTGAATTAGAAAATCGAACCAATAAACAATTCATGGATGCGGCGCAGAAAGTAAAAAGTACGGTATTGGTTGGAAATATCTCCTTAATTAGTGTTTTTATTATTGCCATTATTGGGTATGCCATTGTTAACCGAAAAGTAGTGAAGCCGATTGATACCATGGCTAAATTGCTACAACAAGTAGACAAAAATTCTGATTTGACTTTGCGAGTTGACGATAACAGTCACAACGAACTGGGTATAATCGGCGGCACCATTAATAAGGTGCTTGGTAGTTATGCCACCACTATTAGCAAAATAAACCAGGTAAACCACACCATTTCGGCCATCTCTGAAACGATAAGCGATGTCACCAAACAAAACGTCAAAGTGGCGAATCAGCAAAATCAAGAACTTGAAATGGCGGCGACGGCGATGGAAGAGATGACATCGGCGCTCTCTAGCGTGGCGGAAAGCACCACCATGGCAGAAGAGTATGCGGGCAGCGCGGAAAAAGAAGCCAGTACCAGTAAACAGGTCTTTGATAAAACGACCCATGAATTCGGTGAATTAGAGGGTGAATTTACCAAAACATCCGAGATCATCCAGCAACTTGCGAATGAGTCTAATAACGTTGGTAATGTGCTTGATGTGATTAAAGCGATTGCTGAACAAACCAACCTACTGGCGTTGAACGCGGCGATAGAGGCTGCTCGTGCGGGTGAGCAAGGTCGCGGTTTTGCGGTGGTAGCGGATGAAGTACGCTCACTTGCCCAACGAACTCAACAATCGACGGGTGAGATCGAGAGCATGATTTCGATGCTGCAAGAGAAAGCAGAACAATCGACCAAAACGATCCGGGTGAGTGCTGATAAAATGCAGTCAACGCGCTCTAATATGTCGGTGGCGAACGAAGCGCTTGGTACCATCCAAGGATCAGCGATTGAGATCCATAAATTGAATACGTCGATATCGGCTGCGACAGAAGAGCAATTGGCTGTGAGCGACGAAATTTCCAGCAATCTCAGTAACATTAAAGCCCTTTCGGGTGATATGAACGTTGCCATCAATCAACTCGGGCCTGTCGTTGTTGATTTGCAACGTAATGTCGATGAGTTAAATAGCGCGATTAAGCACATCCGCACTTAAATTTAATATCCTCTCCTTGCTATTTTTTAGGCTCTCTATACTGAGAGCCTTTTATTTCGGCAAAAATTTTTATTTGCAGAATGATGCCCACTTAAGTGGCCACGGTAATACCGCAAGGTAAGCGATACGTTAAAACTCTTGCTTCGGCTGACTTTTTCTTGCCAAACGTTGCCAAGGTAAAGAGAGCAAAATGAAGATAGTCAGAGCATACAGCATTGACCAGCCTAAGCAGATAAATACCGCAGTGCAGAGGATCAACGAAATTGCCGCCAACAGTTTGTTGATGCCACTGAGCAATTTATAAGCGGCGAACATCGCTAACAAATAAACTAAGACAAAGATTCCATTCGCAAGTTTTAGGAAAAATTCCAGATTAAGACCAGACCATTCACCAAGCAGGCAAGAAGCCATTAATACAACTCCAACAGCAATGGTTGCATTGGCTGGGACGCCGCGGATTGAAATTCTGGCGATTGCGCTTTCTGGTCGATATTGCCTTGCTTGTGCCCACACCATGCGAGATAAGCTTTGTGTGTATAAATTGATGCTCGCAAAGCATGCAAAAAAGCCGATAAGGCTTATCACCGTTGCCAAACTGCTACCAAAAATTTGTTCGCTCAGCCAAGGAATGGAGGTGCTATCAAATTCTGCGCTGCCATACGCACCAAATTTAAGGATGACCACCGAGCATGCCCAATAGGTGATTCCAGCCACAAAGCAGCCGACAATGATCGCGATTGGAAAATCGCGCTGTGGGTTTTTAAACTCTTCTCCCATATGAGCGAACGCTTCAATCCCGACGAAACACCAGAACATCACTCCGAGTGCGGCGCCAATCGGCCAAATACTGTCCGTGCTGAGTGCGGGCATGGTTAAATCTGCAGCACCAACATCGCCTATCCAGAAAAAAGCACCAACTAATACGAAAATGCTCAGCGCAATAACGGTTTGTAACTGCCCGGAAGATTTGGTGCCCGCCAAATTGACCGCAATCAGCAACAGTACGGTTAATACTTGCGCCATCATCGCCGAGTTCAGTGGCGCAGGGAGGAGTTGTTGAGCAAAGCCTGCCGCCAATGCGACAGCGGCCGGAACGCCGACAGGGATCACGCTGACAAAAAGCCAAGCAACCGAGCGTTCCAACTTAGCGTTAAAAGCTTGGCGGACAAAGTAGGCGGTTCCACCGGCGTTAGGGTAACGCTTACCCAGAGCGGCAAACGTCAGTGCAATCGGGCAAATCGCCACAAACAGCAGTAGCCATGCCCACAGTGAGAGCTCACCTGCAATACCAGCGGCAATCGCTGGGATCATAAATAACCCTGTTCCCATTAAAGTGGTGGAAAGTTGTCCAATACCAGACAGCAAGGTGATCTCTTGTTTTAACTTATTCACGGCTTCCGTTCCCAAATATCGTTCTGGCGGTTAGCATACGCTGAAGCGAAATAATATGCATCTATCTCAGTTTGCCTATGCCCATTGGGTGCAACGGCTAACCTGCAAGATCAGGCCGTTTGGGCAGCGCCACATTCAGGTAGCGTTATGCGAGTCATTTCGTTATCGTCATTACCTTAAATCACCGAAACAACAGCGAGAAATCCATGACATTCACCGTTTGGTTATCACTATTTACCATTTGTATTTTAGGCGCGATGTCGCCAGGGCCAAGCCTAGCTATGGTGGCCAAACACAGCCTCGCTGGTGGGCGTAAAAATGGGTTTGCAACGGCGTGGGCGCACGCATTTGGTATTGGTGTCTATGCCTTCATTACCTTAATTGGCTTAGCGGTTGTACTGCATCAATCCCCCTTACTGTTTAAGACAGTAGGCTATGCAGGCGCGTTGTATTTGGCCTATTTGGGTATCAATGCATTACGTTCCAAAGGGGGCGTGGCGGCTAAATTAGAATCGGGTGAGACGGTCAGTGTGTGGCAGTCGGCTAAAGAGGGATTATTGATTTCTCTGCTTAGTCCTAAAATCGCGCTATTTTTCATCGCGTTATTCAGTCAATTTGTCGCCATCGGCAACGAACTGAGTAGCAAAGCTATTATTGTGTTAACACCATTTTTAGTGGATGGGCTTTGGTATACGTTCATCACCTTAATTCTTTCTAGCCCAATATTACTCGATAAACTGCGCGCGCGTGCCGTATTGATTGACCGTTTGTCGGGCGTAGTACTGATTGCGCTTGCCATCCGTGTCGTCATGACTCTTTAGCTAATACCCAAAAAACGGGAGGAAATGCCTCCCGCTTCTAATGAGTTTCGCCGTGCCAATGAAAGAGTGCGAATAGGGTTTTCATCGATAGTGTGCTTGAGTTTTTTCTTCATATTCACCTTCAATAATGTAGCCGCTTTTTGACGTAAAGGTGTGGCGCTTGAGCTGCTTTTCTATACGTTTGCCAGTGATGATCGCCGCAATAGCGAGAGGAATGGCGAGCAGCAAACTCAGCATCAACGCGAAAAACCCTACAACCAGCGCAAATGTAGTCACAATAAATCTATTCATAACCTGTACCTCTTTCTGAATTGAAGCTAGGTTAACGCAGCCAAGATGAATCCAACATGAATGTTGTGTCTCTAATTTTTGGAGTTGTATGGACGACGTTCATTCCCCCAATAATATTGGGACTCTGACAGACAGTTCAAATTTTGAGTCATTTTGGTGTCTTTGTTTGTGGTGTGAATGAACTCCCACTGACATTAGTTCTTTCTTGGTTTGAACAAAAGGCGATCGTTATCGATCTGACGCTACTCGCATTGGGTGTGAAAGAAATTTATATCGGACCAACTGCCACCAGCATTACTCATCGAAACTTGATAAATATTTTGCAACCTTAGGCTTTGAATGACTAGAAGGCGCTGCGTGAACAAGGCTATGCCTTAGTGTGTTCGAGCAGATTAGTTTCGGACGTTGAAGTCTCATTGAACTGATTACTTCATAAAAAAGCCGCCTTATATCAAAAGGCGGCAAGCAGGGGGAGGTGAGATAAACACTCACTATTATTATGTTGTGGAGATAAAAACAATAAGCCGTTTATTGGGCGGTAGCTGGGAAAGTTCGGTAACGAACGCCCATCATCTGCTCCATACAATGTACAACTTGGCCGCTGTAGCCAAATTCATTGTCATACCAAATGTAGAGCACGCAGCGGTTGTCTTGAGCGATCGTCGCTGCGCCATCAACTACGCCAGCATGGCGAGAGCCAACCAAATCACTGGAGACAATCTCTGTTGAGTCGGTGTAATCAATCTGCGCTGAAAGTGGCGAGCTAAGCGCCATGTCACGTAGATATGCGTTGAGATCTTGCTTATTCACTGCATTGGCTAAGTTGAGGTTAGCCACGGCCATCGACACATTTGGCGTGGGGACACGAATTGCATTACCGGTTAACTTACCCGCGAGTTCAGGTAACGCTTTTGCAACCGCTTTGGCGGCACCCGTTGAGGTTAACACCATGTTGAGCGATGCGCTGCGGCCACGTCGTTCACCTGAATGGAAATTGTCGATAAGGTTTTGGTCATTGGTAAAAGAGTGCACCGTTTCGATATGGCCAGAAAGTACGCCATATTGATCATGAATCGCTTTCAATACAGGTGTGATAGCGTTGGTGGTGCAACTGGCGGCTGAGATAATGGTGTCTTCGGGCTGAATATCAGCGTGGTTTACGCCGAACACGATATTTTTAATCTCACCTTTGCCGGGTGCTGTCAGCAGCACCTTGCTTGCCCCTTGACAATTCAAGTGTTGACTAAGCCCTTCGCTATCACGCCAAACACCAGTATTGTCGACCACTAACGCGTCATGAATACCATAGTATGAATAATCAACCTCTTGCGGCTTATTGGCGTAGATGATTTGGATATAATTGCCGTTGGCAATAATGGCCTTGCGAGCCTCATCGATGATGATGCTGCCGTTAAACTGGCCATGAACTGAGTCACGGCGTAGCAAGCTTGCCCGTTTTTCTAAATCTCCTGCTTTACCCCCACGAACGACAATCGCTCGCAAGCGCAGTGGATAGCCCGGGCCACTTTTTTCTATCAAAAGACGAGTCAACAAGCGACCAATACGACCAAAACCGTACAGCACCACATCCTTAGGCTTACTGAGTGTTTCACCATTCAACGCACCATTAAGCGCCGTTAGCAGGTAATCCTCAAGGCCATGTTCATCATCATGTTGTTGCCAAAATTGATGAGCAAGTTGGCCAATGTCGATACGACATGGCGACAGAGCAAGCGTGGTCAACTTTTGTAAAATCGGCATCGTTTGCTGGGTTGAAAGCGCCTCGCCCGTGTAGCGACGGACAACGCGATGTGCTTTGATGATATCAATGGTGGTGGCGTTGATGAGTGTTTTTCCAAATAAAACCACTTCAACACCTTGTTGGCGATAAAGCTGACCGATGAGGGGAGACATAGATTCAGCAATCGTTTGGCTGGCTTGCCAGTCTGAGAGATGTTTCTCTGGGCTCATATTGACTTGGGACCTTTCACGTTATGTTAAGCAGTAATGTTCACAGTGTAGGGCTGGTGAACGCGTATCTTGCACGGTGATCTGTGCTGAGATACAAGTCGATGTTTATTGTTGTTTTTATGTGGCCGGATTGTAAATGTGGAATGGTTATTCTGCTAGCAAAAATAATGACGACATTTTTTACTGAAAACTAGGTAAAAATCAGCGTATTGAGTGGTTTTTGGCGGTGGTTAGAGATATTGACAAATTCTAAAGTCGCGACTTATTTTGTGATGATAATGGTCTGCTTCAAATATTTGATGTGGAATGGTTTTTCTTTTTCATAAAAATGGGATTAGATTCAAATTGTTATCTTAAAATGTGGTGAGTTTTCGGTTAATTCACCATCACGCTTATTGGATGAATCGTGACGCGCAATGCTTTCGTTACTGCGCTGGTTTTATCTTAATAAGAGCGCAGACGCATAAAATAACGTCTACTATTTAACCATTGGCTAGGATGTATTACTTCCAAGGATGATAACAATGGTAATACTTACCCACTTCTCAATTAAGGCACGCTTGTTCTTACTCTGCCTCATACCAACACTGGTTATTCTGGCTGTGGCATGGCGTCTATTCCTCCCATTTGAAAGCCGTTTAGACACATACCATGTGTTGAACCAAAAGATTGGAGCAATCAATCAGGTCACCACCAGTTCAGCCCTTTTTTATACCTTGCTCAGTGCGCAGCTGCGCAGCGAAAATAGCGAGGACTCTCGGCCGCAGCTCAAGCAGGATCTAGCTGAATCGCTGGATAAAATTGTGCTGGATACAGGTTCTACAAATAGTCATTTTGGGAGTAAAAGTAACCGTACATTGATAGAAAACCGTGTGCTTGACCTTCACCATTTGTTGGATGAGTTGCCGTCGGCCTCACAAAGCGAGACCCTAGAATTAGGCCGCCAAGTATTTAATCTTTTGTATGAAGTGATGGCCGATCTGCAAAAAACCAACAGTTTTCTTGCGCCTGTTGATATCCATACCTTGGATCTGGTGTATAGCGACCTGCATTGGTTTGCATTTTGGGTGCAAAAAGAGGCGTGGTTAATCAAAGAATTAACCATGGATCAAGAGGTGTTTCAATCTCGACAAACAGAATACTTTCAAGCTGTTGAGCGCCAGCAACAATACTTCGAACGTATCATTGATAACGGCGCTCAACTCGAACAACTGGTGCAGTTGTTTACGCAACCTGAATTTCGCCAAGCCGCCTTGATTCGCGAAAAAATCGTTAGTAATGAAGCTGATCCTCAAGCATTAGCTTCTTATGTCAAAAATGTGGAAGAGCGTTACTTGGCGATAGATAAACTGGTGCAAAGTGTCAACCAACACTTATCGGCTCAACTGAATGTGCGTCTCCAGCAAGAAAAAATGGGTATGTTAAGTATATCGGCATCGCTGTTAGCCGTGTTGGCGCTGCTGTTTGTGCTAGGAGCAAGTACCTCATCTCGCATCTCGTCAAAGCTCAAGCGGATCATCAATACCATGAGTCGATTGCGTGAAAAGCAGAACGGCATTGAACAGATCCCGATTGATGGCAAAGATGAGTTTTCCCGTTTTACAATCAATCTCAACCATATTATTGAGAAACAGCAACAGTACGAGAGTGCTTTGGTGGAAACAAAGGAAGCGGCAATTGCCGCTAATCGAGCCAAAAGCGCGTTCTTAGCCAATATGTCGCATGAGATCCGAACGCCTCTTAATGGCATTATCGGTATGACTGAAATATTGTCACGCAGCGAGTTTGCGGGGAATGAGCGTGAAATCCTGGCCGATATTGATACCTCTTCGCAAGCGTTGCTGATCTTGATTAACGATATTCTCGATTTATCTAAAATTGAATCAGGCAACTTGGAGCTTGCTCCGCATCGCTTTGAACTCGCTGAATTGGTATACGACACGGTGAACTTGGTGAACGCGAAAGCGTTGAGCCAGCATATCGAGCTTAATATTTATCTCGACCCTGCATTACCTCGTTTTATCATCGCGGATGAATATCGTCTGAAGCAGGTCTTGATGAACTTGTTGTCCAATGCGGTGAAATTTACCAAAGATGGTTATGTCAACACGGGTTTAACCTTAGAAACGGGCGATATAACCTCGATACGTTTTGCTGTATCCGATACGGGAAGTGGCATCGATAAAGAGATGTTGAACACGATTTTTGATCCATTTATTCAAGAAGATAGCAGTATTACCCGTCGTTTTGGTGGGACTGGGTTAGGGTTGGCTATCTGCCGTCAATTAGTTGATCTGATGCAGGGTGACATTCATGTACAGTCCACTAAAGGCTTAGGTAGCTGCTTTGAATTTGTCGTTCCCATTGAGGTTGCCGAAGATCAGCCGCAAGTTGAGCCTCTTGCCACGCAGGCGTTGTTAATTACCAATATGTCTAACTACTCATCCGCTATTCGGCGTGAATGCGTTCAATGGGGGATTCAACTCAATGAAGCACGTGATGTTGAACAAGCAGTCAAGAGTGGGCTTAGTGCCGTCTGTATTTTATATTGCCAAAGCTTAAGCCACAGCGTGCAATCGGATCTCATTGCGCTGCGTGAGCATTTTTCAAGTGCAAAAATAGTGGTTCTGCAGCATCACTTGTTCGTCAACAAAGACGCAATTCATCTTGCGCAGGCAAGTATCACGTTGCCTTTTTTAGGGGCGCGTTTTGAACGTGCCCTCAAAGCATTAGTGGCCGATACAGAGACGGATTTAACGCCAGTCGAGGAGAGTCAGTTAGACTACTTAGAGTGCAATCATAAGCGTATTTTGATCGTTGAAGACAATTTGATGAACCAAAAAATCGCCAGCTTCTTCCTTGAAAAAGCAGGGATTGGTTATGTGGTGGCCAACAACGGGCAAGAAGCGGTAGATGCCATCACCCAAGGGGGACATTTTGCTGCGGTGTTAATGGACTGCATGATGCCAGTGATGGATGGCTTAACCGCGACTAAGAAAATCCGCGAATGGGAAAAAGAGCAAGGCGTTGAAAAATTACCCATTATCGCCTTAACCGCCAGCGTTTTGGAGGAGGATATTAAAAGCTGCTTTGACGCGGGCATGGATGCGTATTTGCCCAAACCTTATAAATCCAAGCAACTTTTTGATATTTTTAGCGATCTGCAAGTGGCGAACTCTTGAGAAGATAGCCTAATCGCTATTTTTATCGATTTTCGAAATTTAAATTAATTGACCTTACCCCTAGGGCAAGCTTTAGTCTGTTGGAGTTTTCAGTCAGATAGTGATATTGGATATGCAACTTTCGCTGCATACAATTTGGGTTTCCATGTTGGTGATGATGACGCTGCTTGCTTCAAGCTTAGTGTCTAGCGCACCTTTAATGGCGATCACAATGTCACCGACTTCGGCTGTATCCCATTCAGTGACTGACGATGCAAACCCGCCGCAACACTGCTCAAATATGAGCGCCGCTCACCATGATTCCGATGCAAGTGACATGACTTCATCAGCGATGAGTAACGATTGTATCGATCACAGCGACCAAGGTGTTGATTCCTGTTGCAGCGTCATGTGCATGACCACGTTAGCTTTCTTTATCACTGAACACCAACCCTTCACACCTCACGCGGTTTTATTGTTGATCAATGCAGAAGCAACGCGCGGCATTGTGATGGTCGCCCGCTCACTTTACCGTCCCCCTATCGTTTAATTTCCTTTTCATTACGTCTATGGCGTGTTTGTGCGGCCTTTAACTAGGTTCGTGACTCTCTGTTGCATCTCAACCTTTTGCGATGCATGAAAGATGGAATTTTATTGTGAACCTTAAACTCTCTGTGATCGCTTGGTCGATCAGTATAGTGGGCGTTTTATCATTCCCCTTGATGGTGAATGCAGCCCCACAAGCCGCGATGGCTCAGCCGGATTCGCATGCAAAACAATTAGCTCAGCTGATTGACGCTGCATTAGCGAATGATGCCGTCCGCAAGCAATATTTTGCTCAATCTCAAGCAATACAAGAAACTGGAATTGCCAGTTCAACCCTAATGGATCCTAAGATCAAAGTTGGCTTTAGTGGTTTGCCCATTGATAGTTTTAAGTTTGATGAAGATCCTATGACTAATATTTCTGTGGGCTTAATGCAGCAGTTTGAACGGGGTTTAAGCTTGGCATTACAAGCGAAAAAAGCAAAGCAACAAGCCACTGGCGTTGCGCTTCAGGTTAATTTACGTGAGTTGGAAGTGGCAAACAGCATGACTCAATTATGGTTAGAGTTAGGCTACCAACAACGCGCTGAACGTATCGTGCGGGCAAACCAAACCTTAATGCGTGAGCTGGCTGGTTTTATTGAAACGAACTATTCATTAGGTAAAAGCGAAGCGCAAGATCTGCTGCAAGCGCAGTTACAAGTTTCCAAATTGGACGAAAAATTACAAGCCAATCAACAAATGCAGCAACGCATTGTGTCGCAATTATCCGAATGGTTAGGTAGCGCTTGGTTGGTTGAACAGCCTATGTTAGCCGCTGAAGAGTCAGTGAACTGGTCCCGTTTGGAAGTGCAATTGGCTGCCATTAATGGCAGCACCACTCACTATGCTTTATTGGTCACTCACCCGATGGTCGGCATGGCAGAAGCGGCAATTCACACCAACCAAACGCAAGTCGAAATAGCACAAACGGCCTATCAACCTCAGTTTGGTGTGGAAGTGATGTACGCCTATCGTCAAGCAAACAGCATGCAAGGCGGACCCGCAGCCGATATGGTTAGTGCTTATCTCACCATGGATATCCCGCTGTTTACGGGGAGCCGCCAAGATAGAAACCACGCTGCGGCGCAATATCAAGTGGGCGCGGCTAAATCACAGCGCGATGTTCTATTGGCGCAGATGAACGCCAAAGTGAATGCCTTATTGGTTGATAAAATGAACCTCGAACAGCGTTTATCGCGCTATCAAACCACCTTATTAACGCAAGCGAAAGCCCGCACTCAAGCGGTTGAGAGAGGCTATGAAAACAATACCTCCCAGTTTAATGATGTCGTCAGTGCCGCCAGCGATGAACTAGCGCTGCAATTAGAGCAAGTACGCCTAATGACCGATTTAAACCTAACCAAAAGTAACCTCGCTTATCTATTAAATGGGTTCGATTTTCAAGCTATTGCCCCTTCACTTACGTCTGTAGAAACACTTACCTCTTTAGAAACACTTACGCCTGTAGAAAAGTAGGAGAACTCAATGAAACCATTAAACATAGCCGTACTTTCCTTAGCGATAGGTGGATTACTGGGGTTTAGTATCAATCAATACCTGTCTGGTCATGATATGGAGGCAATGAACTCAACCAATGCGATGTCTGAACCGCTGTACTGGGTTGCGCCGATGGACCCAAACTATAAACGCGATAAACCGGGTAAGTCACCGATGGGGATGGACCTCATCCCTGTGTACACCGAATCGCCGACGCAAGCACAAGAGAAGAGTGGCACGGTGACCATCAGTGCTGCGGTCGAAAATAACTTGGGTGTGAAAACGGAACCCGTGGTGTTTGCGCAGTTATCTCCACGCATTGAGACAGTGGGTTACATTGCGTTTGATGACAGTTTATTGTGGCAAACGAACGTTCGCGTTGCTGGTTGGGTTGAAAAACTGAACATTAATGCGGTTGGAGAGCAGGTTCGTAAAGGCGATGTCTTATTTACGCTCTATTCTCCGGAATTGGTTAAAGCGCAGGAGGAGCTGCTAAATGCCCATCGAGCCAGCCGTGAAAGTTTATTGAAAGGTGCAACCGAACGTTTGGTTTCACTGGGTGTTGATCGTACACAGATCAAACAGATTATCGCTCGAGGCAAAGCCACTCAATCGATAGAGGTCAAAGCCATTGCTGATGGGGTGATTGCGAGTTTGAATATTCGCGAAGGGGGTTACTTATCGCCAGCGCAAGCGGTGATAAGCGCAGGTCCTTTAAACGAAGTGTGGGTCGATGCTGAGGTATTCGAGCGCCAAGCACATTGGATTACGTCGGGTAGTTTAGCGTTAATGACACTGGATGCTATTCCCGGCAAGGAGTGGCAAGGGAAGATAGATTACGTCTATCCCATTTTGGATCCGAAAACCCGAACGCTGCGTATGCGTTTGAAATTTCTCAATCCGAAGGGCGAGTTGAAGCCTAACATGTTCGCCAATATCGCTTTGCAGCCCGTATCGCAACAAGCGGTGCTCACCATTCCTAAATCAGCAGTTATTCATTCGGGCGGCATGACGCGCGTCGTACTTGCTGAAGGAAATGGCAAATACCGTTCAGCAAGGGTTGAAGTTGGCCGCGAAGCAGGCGAACGCCTTGAAGTTTTACAAGGGTTAACGGAGCAAGACACGGTCGTCACGTCGGCACATTTTCTGTTGGATTCAGAGTCGAGTCAAAGTGCTGATTTATCACGTATTAATGGGGTGGAAGCTGCCAATGAAGCTTGGTTAACGGGAGACATCAGTACGCTTATGGCTGATTTTGGGATGCTCACACTTAACTATAAACCGGTAAGCAAATGGGGCTGGCAAGCAGGGCAGATGAACTTCACGGTTGAGGTGGAGTTTGATCTCAGCTTATTTGCTGAAGGGCAAAGGGTTCGATTTCTAGTGGCGAAGCAGGGTGACGAATATGTACTAAAAGCACTGGAAGCGAGTGAGCAGGCAAATAGTGAGACGAACATTACCGCCGCAGAAACGTTAGGAGGTCAACAATGATTGGTGCGATTATTCGTTGGTCGATCAATAACCGTTTTTTGGTGTTGGTGGCGGCTCTGTTTCTCACTTTGGGCGGACTTTACAGTGTAAAGAACACGCCTGTTGATGCTTTACCGGATCTCTCAGATGTGCAAGTGATCATCAAAACCAGCTATCCCGGCCAAGCTCCGCAGGTAGTGGAAGATCAGGTCACTTATCCGCTCACAACGGCGATGCTTGCCGTTCCGGGGGCAGAAACGGTCCGTGGCTATTCATTCTTCGGTGATTCCTACGTCTACATCATCTTTGATGATAAAACCGATATGTATTGGGCTCGCTCGCGGGTATTGGAATATCTAAGCCAAGTGACGCCAAAACTGCCACCCAATGCCAAACCAACCTTGGGGCCGGATGCGACGGGGGTTGGCTGGATCTACAGTTATGTACTGCAAGATAAAACCGGCCAACACGATCTTGCGCAGTTACGCAGTTTGCAAGATTGGTTTTTGAAGTACGAGCTGCAAACGGTGAATGGTGTCTCCGAAGTGGCTACCGTTGGCGGCATGGTTAAGCAGTATCAAGTGCAAATTGATCCGGCAAAGCTACGCGCTTATAACCTGACTTTGCAACAAATCAATGCGGCGATCCAAAATGGTAACCAAGAGTCGGGAGCGTCAGTGATTGAGGTTGCGGAAGCCGAACACATGGTACGCACCAGTGGCTATCTGACCAGTATTGATGACATTAAAGCGCTACCACTGAAAGTGACCGACAAAGGAACGCCATTATTGTTAGGTGATGTGGCGGATATTAACCTTGGCCCACAAATGCGTCGTGGTATTTCTGAGTTTAACGGTGAAGGAGAAGCGGTTGGAGGTGTGATCGTGATGCGTTTTGGTGAAAATGCTAGCCAAGTGATTGATGACGTCAAAGCGAAATTGACTGATCTCCAACGCAGCTTACCGGAAGGTGTCGAAATTGTTGCCACTTATGATCGTTCAACCTTGATCAATCAAGCCGTTGAAAACCTTTGGCATAAGCTAGCAGAAGAGTTCATTGTCGTTGCGGTCGTGTGTGCGCTGTTTTTATTCCATATCCGCTCATCATTAGTGATTGCTTTGAGTTTGCCCGTGGGCATTCTATCGGCTTTTATTGTGATGCACTGGCAAGGTATCAATGCCAACATCATGTCACTTGGGGGGATCGCCATTGCTATCGGTGCTATGGTCGACGGGGCGATTGTGATGATCGAAAATGTGCATAAACATATTGAACGCACCCCACTGACCGACAAAAATCGCTGGCAGGTGATTGGCAAAGCCGCTGAAGAAGTCGGTGCGCCACTATTTTTCTCACTACTTATCATTACGTTAAGTTTTGTGCCCGTCTTCGCACTCGAAGGCCAAGAAGGCAAGATGTTCTCGCCATTGGCGTTCACTAAAACCTATGCCATGGCCGCTGCGGCAGGTTTAGCGATCACGCTCGTCCCTGTTCTTATGGGCTATTTTGTGCGTGGCAATATTATTTCCGAGCACAAAAATCCTATCAATAAAGGGCTTGTGGCACTTTATCGTCCACTACTCAACCTGAGTTTGCGTTATCCCAAAAGCATGATTGTATTGGCTTTGGCATTAATGGCTTCCGCTTATTACCCAATGAGCAAATTAGGCAGTGAGTTTATTCCGCCATTAGATGAAGGCGATCTCATGTACATGCCGACAACCTATCCAGGGATCTCGATTGGTAAGGCGCGTGAGCTATTGCAGCAAACCAATAAACTCATCAAAACCGTACCAGAGGTCAAAACCGTGTGGGGCAAAATGGGGCGTGCAGAAACCGCAACCGATCCCGCGCCCTTAACCATGATTGAAACGGTGATCCAACTTAAACCTCGCGATCAATGGCGTGAAGGCGTAACCACAGAATCGCTACGTAAGGAATTTGACAGCTTAGTGCAATTTCCGGGGTTAACCAACGCGTGGGTGATGCCAATCAAAACACGCATCGATATGTTAGCTACAGGGATCAAAACGCCGATTGGTATCAAGATAGCGGGTCCCGATCTCAAACAGATTGAAACCATCGGTGCACAACTTGAACCTATCCTTAACCGCGTTCAAGGCACGGCATCGGTTTATGCTGAACGTGTGGCTGGTGGACGTTATGTAACGATAGACATCAATCGGTTACAAGCGGCGCGCTATGGGCTAAGCATTAAAGATGTGCAACAAGTGGTTTCAACCGCAGTGGGGGGCATGAATGTAGGGGAAACCATTGAGGGGTTAGAGCGTTACCCGATCAATGTACGTTACCCGCAAGATTACCGTGATTCGGTAGTGAAGCTGCAAAATTTACCTTTGGTGACTCAAAACGGTGCACGTTTGGCCTTGGCCGATGTGGCTGATATTCGCTACGAAGACGGCCCGCCGATGATCAAAACCGAAAACGCACGGTCAAACGGCTGGGTCTTTGTCGATATTGATGGACGCGATCTCGGTTCATATGTGGCAGAGGCGCAACAAGCGGTAGCGGAGCAATTACAGCTGCCAGCTGGATATTCTCTCGTATGGTCTGGTCAATATGAATACATGGAGCGAGCAAAAGCACGCTTGAGTGTCGTCGCACCGATCACGATCGCAATCATCATGTTGCTACTCTATTTCAGTTTCCGGCGAATCGGAGAAGTGTTGATCATTATGGCGACATTACCGCTGGCGATGGTGGGTGGCGTGTGGTTGATGCACTACCTTGGCTACAACTTTTCAATCGCCGTGGGGGTGGGCTTTATTGCACTTTCAGGCGTTGCGGTAGAAATTGGTGTGATCATGCTGGTTTATTTAAACCAAGCTTGGCACTACAAAAAAATTGATGCGCAAGAAAATGGTGCGGTCATTGACAGCCAAGATCTCATCAATGCTATTGGCGAAGGAGCAGGACAGCGCGTACGCCCAGTCATGATGACGGTACTGACAGTTATTATTGGCCTGATCCCGATTATGTATGGCACGGGAACTGGTTCGGAGGTAATGCAGCGCATTGCCGCCCCCATGATTGGAGGCATGGCTTCAGCACTATTGCTCACATTATTGGTTCTACCTGCGGTATTCAAGTTATGGAAAAACCGTGAAATCGCAACACTCAAATAGCGTGCAGCTGGCAAAGTAAAAGCTAAGCACTAATCGGAAAATAAATAGTCACTGGATGAATTTAAGGAAAATCAAAATGAAAAAAACACTAATCACACTTTCACTAGCGTTATTCACCTCTTCTGTCATGGCTGAAATGGACCATAGCAAAATGGATCATGGCAGCATGGTGATGAAGCAAACAGACACGATGAACATGGCGATGGATGACATATCAGAAGTCGGCATGCCTGCTAAAGGAGCAAAACCCGATAAAGTGGTGCATGTTTTACTCTCGGATGACATGAAAATCACCTTCAAAAAAGAGGTCAACATCGAACCGAATGACGTGGTGCAATTTGTTGTCATGAACACGGGCAAAATTGACCACGAATTTTCGATTGGTTCAGCCGCCGAGCAGCTAAAACACCGAGAAATGATGCGCCAAATGGGCAATCATAAACACGATGGCGGCAGTGCCGTCACCGTGGCACCGGGTAAAGCGAAACAACTGTTATGGCACTTCCATGGGGATAACAATGTTGAGTTCGCCTGCAATATACCCGGCCATGCTGAAGCTGGGATGATTAAGAAAATTCAGCTTCAATAAAAGTTGTCACGCTAACTCGTTAAAAGAAAAAACCGCCCTTCCAATTTGGCAGGGCGGTTTTTTTGACCATTGATTAATTATTTCAAATCACTGAGCGGTAGCCAGTTTACTTTAACACCCGCTTGTAAAAACATATCTTGGCTGACTTTGATCTTATCACCCCAACGGGATAAAAAGTCTTCTGTTTGCTCTGGGCAGTGTACTGCGGAAATCCCAGTTTGAATGATTTTTGCTGCACAGTTTGGGCAAGGAAAATGTGTCACATAAATTTCGCAACCATCCAAATCACGCTTGGCGAATAGGATGGCATTTTCCTCAGCATGCAGTGTTTTGAGGTATTTCATATCACGATCATCGGTGCCTGCACTGTCTGAAATACCATGCGGGTAACCGTTAAATCCAACCGAAACGATGCGATTTTGCTTCGTGATCACTGCGCCGACTTGCGTGGAGGGATCTTTACTCCAAGAGCCAACAAGTTCTGCCATTTGGTAAAAGCGATGTGCCCATTTCGAAATCATGTGTTGTTCCTCTGACGATTTTCTTGCATTTCCTCAGTAGCGAGGGAGATATGTGATTAAGATCGACATCAATATCCTAGTTTTCTCACACTTAGTCTAGAGCAATTCTCATTTCTAAACAGAATTCAGCCGTGCCAATCAGTATTAGAGTGAGAGCTCTATCTCATTTCGTGCGGGTATCTTAGCTACGGCGATAGGCAATTATAGGATTAAGTTTGTGAGAGATCTCTTACACGTATCGTGAGACTTTAACGTTTTGCTATGCAATAAAAAGAGATTGAATTTCTGTAATAATTTGAATTTAAATGATAATTTTCATTTTGTGTCTTTCTGGTAGAGAAAAAACAACAGGTGGGGGATTGCTGAAAAAAGTGAAATCCGTAATCTGAAGTTGTCAGCAGGAAGCGGACACGGAACAGGAAAGACCCAGGGATAGGTCATCTTCAGGACGAAGATTCGATAATTCAGGAAGAATGATCGGCAAGGATAGCGAAGGACATTAGCTGGATGCTGAATAACTAGGATGGTTATCAAGGAAAGTTAATGGACGGTGCAAAGGAAAAGTGCACAAATCTGTCGGGACGACGGAGTTAAGGACACCGCTAGGAAGGCGATGAAAGGGAATGTGCTGAGGGAATCAGCAGACTATCAAGGAATTGATGCAGGGAGCACTTATCAGTAGCTGGATTGCTGCGAGTAAGAACTGGAACCCCACTAAGCGAGAGCTTAGTGGGGTTTTCTTTATTTTGGTTACCTGAAAATAATGGCCACCTGAAAATAATAAGTGGTGAGGTTAACATTGCTTCCTGCGGAGTAACTCCAGATAATAGGTGAAAATAATGAAAGGATATGATGATGATTCGCTTAGCTGTTATTGGAACCAACTGGATTACTGACCAATTTATCGAAGGGGCATTAAAAACGGGGGAATTTCAGCTAGTAGCGGTTTATTCCCGTTCGCTGGACAGGGCGAAACAATTTGCCGAAAAATACGATGCTCCTGCTTTGTTTACTGACCTTAAGAGCCTAGGTGAGAGTGACAATGTGGATGCCGTGTACATCGCCAGCCCGAATGTACTGCATGGTCCACAGTCGATTCAAATGATGCAAGCGGGCAAACATGTTATCTGTGAGAAGCCGCTGGCTTCTGATTTCTCATTAGCACAGCAGATGTATCAAGTTGCCAAACAGCATGGCGTAGTATTATTCGAGGCCTTTATAACCCCACATTTGCCCAATTTTTCCGTTCTCAAACAAGAGCTATCGCAGATTGGCGCTATCCGTAAAGCGGTGCTCAGCTACTGCCAGTATTCCTCTCGTTACCCTAAATATCTTAAGGGTGAGATGCCCAATACCTTTTTGCCCGAGTTCTCCAATGGTTCGATCATGGATATTGGTTATTACTGTTTGGGCTCAGCCATTGAACTGTTTGGTGAGCCTAAATCGGTACAAGCCCAAGCGCATTTACTGGAGACGGGGGTTGATGGTAACGGCAGTGTGATCTTAGGATATGACGGTTTTGATGTGCTATTAATGCATTCAAAAACCAGTGACTCCTATTTGCCGAGCGAAATTCAAGGTGAAGAGGCCGCACTGCACGTTGAGATGATCTCTACCTGCAACCGCATCACGAGAATTAACCGTGGTGGTCAAACCCAAGATCTGAGTATTGAGCAACACGCCAACCGCATGTTCTACGAAGCACACAAATTTGCAGATCAGATACAGAACAAGACAATAGATGAGCAATGCAAATTACGCTCACTCACCGTTTCCAAATTATTGACAGAAATACGCCGCCAAACGGGCGTGATTTTTCCAACCGATAACCTGTAGTTTCATCGCACAGAGAAGAGAGCAAAAATAATGCAAGCTGAAGTAAAGTGGGTCGAAAATTTCAAGTTCTTGGGCCAATCCCAATCTGGTCATTCGGTGGTGATGGATGGCAGTGGTGGTGCAACCGCGCCTAGCCCGATGGAGATGGTTCTTATGGCCGCGGGAGGTTGTAGCTCTGTGGATGTGGTTGATGGCTTAAAATCGGCCAATCAACAGGTCACTGCATGTAACGCCAAATTGACGGCTGAGCGCCGTGAAACCGCACCTCGGATTTTTACGCTAGTCAATATCCATTTCGACGTATCAGGCGTTGATCTTGACCCTAATGTCGTTGAAAAAGTGACGGCCGATTCATTAGAAAAGTACTGTTCTGTCTGCTTAATGTTAGGCAAAGGTGTCACAATGACTCACAGTTGGTCGATTGTTTAAGCCATTCAATCAATAAGACTAGGAAAAAGCAATATGCTCTGATCTTGCCTTTTCCTGTGCGTTACAGGTTGGTTGAAATTAAAGAGGAAAGTGAAACAGTGAGCTTTTCTCTTTTTTCTTTTGTTTATCCAAGTAGTCTAAATACACTAGATGCATAAGGAGGAACGGCTCATGACCGAAATGGAAAAAATGATGAATGGTATGGTGTTTGACGGTGCAGACCCAGAAATGGAAGCTATTCGTAGCAAAGCAGGACATTTACTGTTGCAGATCAACCAATGCGCCGATGCTACAGCCCGCCATCAATTGCAAACTCAGCTATATCGTCAAATTGGCCAACAAAGTGTGGTGCAGCCTCCTTTCTATTGTGAATTCGGTGAAACAATTTCCATTGGTGATGAAACCTTTATCAACATGAATGTCACTATGCTTGATGGCGCTAAAATCACGATTGGTAATCATGTTTTGATTGGCCCTAACACCCAGTTTTATACACCAGCGCATGCTTTGGATTATCGCAGCCGCCGCTTGTGGGAAACATTTTGTAAGCCGATTACGGTTGAAGATGACGTATGGATTGGTGGCAACGTTGTGATTAATCAAGGAGTCACGATTGGTGCGCGTTCGGTTGTCGCGGCAAATTCAGTGGTCAATCAGGATGTGCCAGCTGATAGCCTAGTCGGAGGCACACCAGCGAGAGTGCTCCGTTCATTAAAAGAAATGAATGGAACATCTGACCTGCATAGTTCAGTTAAGGAAGGGCATCATTGAAGCAGCATAAACATACACTATTTGGTGTTGCGGCTATCTTGCTGTGGAGCTGTCTAATGGGGCTAATCAGAACAGTCACCGAGCAATTTAGCCCAATTGGTGGGGCGGCGCTGATTTACACTGTGAGCTCAGTATTTCTGATGCTTGTCATGGGTGTGCCTAAATTCAAACACTTTTCTCTGCGTTATGTTCTGATCGGTGGCGCGCTTTTTGTGAGCTACGAAATCTGCTTAGCATTAGCGTTAGGTATGGCCAATGATCGCCATCAAGCGCTCGAGATGGCGGTGATTAACTATTTGTGGCCAGCCTTGACGGTGTTGTTTGCGGTATTTCTCAGCCGTAAACCCGTCCATATTCTTGTGTATCCAAGCGTTGCGCTCGCATTTGTTGGGGTTGCTTGGACCATTACTGGTGATAGTGGGTTTTCGGTGATGCAAATATCAGCCAATATTGCGACTAATCCCTTAACCTATAGCATGGCGTTTGGCGGGGCGATTATTTGGGCTGTTTATTGCAATATCACCAAACAATTAGCCAATGGACAAAATGCCATTATCCTGTTCTTTATGGCTACTGCTATCGCCCTCTGGATTAAGTATTTTCTTAGCGGCGAAAGCACTTTAGTGTTTACCGTTCCAGCAACCTTGAATTTAGCGTTAACGGGTGTGGTGATGGGCAGCGGTTATGCACTTTGGAATGTGGCAATCTTGCGTGGCAACATGGTTCTATTGGCGACTCTTTCTTATTTTACGCCAGTGATTTCAACCTTGCTTTCATCGCTAATCTTAGGTGTAGCGCTTGGGCTAAGCTTTTGGCAAGGTGTGATTATGGTGACGATGGGTTCTTTAATTTGTTGGTGGGCGACCAGAGAACGTCAATCGACGGTGCAAGAGAAAATGCCAATAGCCTGACATCGCAACAGCTTTGCTATGTATAAAAAAAGCCCTCTCGGGAACGAGAGGGCTTTTTCCGTTTAATTGAGACTGATTAACGAGCTACGTTCATGGTTAATTGCAGTACGAATGGCAGCTTTGATAAACGCTTATGTAGCGAGCGACGAGTACTTTCGATATCTTCGAGTGCAATCATTTCATTCTCATCAGGGCGAATATCGACATTGACCCACAGCTCATGACCGACTTTAGTCACCGCAGTCAACTCGATATCTTGCTCTGATTCTTCACCTACGGCAATGACACCTTGATCCACGGTTTTACAAATCTCTTTGCTTGGTGACATCATCAACAATTCACGTGTTGCCGATTTAAGCATGTCATAAGGCACTTTGATAAAGTAAAACGACATTAATAGCATCATGATTGGGTCTGCATAGACGGCATATTTTGCCCAAGGAGACAAGGTCATCAACCAAGCGGCAATGAAGCCGACCGTTACCGCGACGCTTAATAGCGTGTCCATTTGCCACTGTTTTACTTCAGCGTCAATCAAACCAGAAGAGTAACGTTTACTCTTGTTGACCATGAACCACCACGCAATCGCACAACCAATCACGTTCACTGTGCCAAAAACAGTTGCGATAGAAGCATCCACTTCTCGACCACCGCTAAACAATGCTATGACAGCCGAGTACAACGAATAACTCACGACTAACAAAATAACGCTGGCTTTGATAGCAATAACCGCAGGTTCTAGCACCGCGCGTCCAAAGGGAAAAGTCGAGTCAGAAGGTTTACGAATGTAGCGTGACGCCACCAGCGACAATAATGTTAACAGCAAACTAACCAGTGAATACACACCGTCAAACACGATAACCAGTGAACCGACAAGCATACCAACCACAAGTCCGCCACCAGCAAAGCCAGAAGCTAAAAGGGCCGAAATCGTCAAAATGCGATTTTCATTATTTCTTGTTCGAGCACACATAAAAGACTACCTGTTGAAAACATGCTGTTATTTTGGCTTAAAGCACGGTTTTGACAATCTCTAAGTGCATTGGTCGTTGGCTTGAATATTGGGAAGTAAGTTTATTTTTAATTAAAACAATTAGTTATGAGTTTATTTGCCTGTCAGGATAATTGACGCTGACTGTCTTCGCTTTAGATTGTTTGAAATGTGGGCATCTTGAAAGCTAAACAACGAAAATTAAAAATCAAACAAATAGTCACGCAACTTATCGGCTAACCAGTTCATGCCAGGGTGTTCGGCCATGCCCGTGGCCGTAAACATGCAGTAATCTTCTTGAGTGAGACCGTAGGTGTGCTTAATCACCGTTAGTTTTTGTTCACGTAGGAAGTGGCGAATTAAAGGTTCTGGCAATACGCCCCATGCATTCTCAGTCAAGATGGTATTGAGCATGTAATCGAAACTGGAGAAGCCAATGTAGCGACGAGAGAAAGGTTGTAATTCGGGGTTATCTTTTTCGTTTAAATAGACCATCACGGCTTGCATTGCTCTGCGCAGTTCTTCGTCGGTGACTCGCGAAATTTTAGTTAGCGGGTGGTCACTTTTGCACACCGAC
Source organism: Vibrio sp. V10_P2A27P122 (assembly GCF_963874335.1). Classification (NCBI taxonomy): domain Bacteria; kingdom Pseudomonadati; phylum Pseudomonadota; class Gammaproteobacteria; order Vibrionales; family Vibrionaceae; genus Vibrio; species Vibrio sp. V10_P2A27P122. The sequence goes on from NZ_CAWNHY010000033.1 coordinate 22,768, forward strand.
ATCATCCGGATTTTACCCAAAGGTTGATAAGTGATCCGCGGGTCGTTGATTCTTTCGTAATCGACGCCAAAAGCAAAATCGACTTGATGAGTGGCAATCAAGTTGGCTAAGTCGCCGCTTGAAGCCAATACAAGGTTAAACGAGGTCGCGGGAAAACGATTATTCAGCTGGTGTGCAAAATCTTGCCACAAGGCATCAGGAAGAGAATCATCACGGGCAATCCACATCTCGGCGTTGAAGCCCCGTGATATTTGCGTACAGGTGTGTTTTATACGTGCAATGGTCACCAAAACACTTTCACAATCTTTATAAATTGCTTTCCCCGCTTCAGATAAGGTCAGGTTGTTGCCGGTGCGCACAAAAAGAGCGGTATCGAGCTCTTTCTCCAACGCTTTAATCGCCATACTGAGTTTGGTTCGGTTACATTCTAATTGTCGCGCCGCTTCGGAGACTGAGCCAGTGTCCGCGACAGAGAAAAATGCTTCAATTTGAGAAAGGTTCATAACGTTCTCTAAGGCACAATAATGGGTTGATCATAAACAATTTTAGTACCACTGCCTACCTGATGTTCTTCTACCAACTGACGGTTTTCTCGCCAATCAAAGCCAGTTCATCATTTCTTAGTCAAGATTGAGCTGTAACTCTATGAACGTAACACAGTTTTGGTTTATTCTTGGGAAAATTTCCCCAATACAAGAAGTAACACGGAGGCCATGATGGCGAACGAATGGGATGAGTGTGCGGCTCAGTGGGAGCAGGACGAATCCACAACGCTTTTTGCTCAAAATGTGTTTCAGCAATTGCAGAAACGGGTCACTCTCGAAGGTAAACATGTTCTTGATTTCGGGTGTGGTACGGGTTTGCTGAGCCAAATGATGTCTCGCCATGCCAGAGATATTGTCGCGCTCGATGGCTCTGAGGCCATGATTGAAGAGTTGGATAAAAAAGAGTTGGTCAACGTTGAACCCGTGGTGGATTTTCTGACCCGTGGTCTAGTCGCGCAACATCCGGCCTTTCGCAAACAATTCGATCTTGTTGTGGCGTCATCTGTGTGCGCGTTTGTGCCGAATCTTAATGAAGTATTTACCATCATTCATTCTCTATTAGATGAGCATGGCGTTTTTATTCATTGGGACTGGTTGGTTGAAGAAGATGATCCTGACTATGGTCTTAGCCAAAACCAAATTGAGACACAACTGAAAAGCGCAGGTTTTAGCCAAGTGGAAACCGCAGTTGCGTTTGAGATTAAAAATTCAAAAGGTCTAGCGCCAGTAGTGATGGGCATTGGTAGGAAATAACATCATAAAGTCGATGGTTTTCCAGATTGAGAATGGCTTATTTACATTATTTCACTGTTCCATAATGACCAACTTGCGTAAGCTCTAGCTTGTTGATAAGTGTCATGATAGTCACTCCCTAGAAGACTATAAGGCATTGATCACGAATAATTCTGTTTGTTGACTGATAACTCATGGCTAGGGTTAAGCAAAAATAAAAGCACATCAGAAGATAAATAAAGAAGGCCAGCGCAAAATAGTGCTGGCCTTCTTTATTTTAAGCATTGAGCTACTTTATTTTGAGCATTGAGCTAAATTTTCAATGTTGATTCACAAACATCAGTGTGGTTTTTTGAGCTGATCACACAACCATTTCAAAGCTTGGTCGTTCATACTGGGCTTATTCCACACTAAGCTGTAAGCCACTTTCCCATAATTGAAAGGTAACGGTTTGACGAGCAATCCCTTAGCTTGCATCGCTTGTTCCGCCCAGCGTTTGGAGCAAGTAAAGAGTGAGTCAGTATGCTTGCATAAGATGGCGGCCGCACCAAAGTCAGCAACAACAACCGGAACATGACGAGCTCGATGAGATTGAGCTAAATTCTGTTCAAAAAAAGGTTCAGCCAGCTCTTTGTCCATGATGCCGATATGCGATTGAGCAAGGTAGTGATCGATAGTGAGTACTTCATTGGCTAAAGCATGATCACTACGCATTAAGCAGACCATTTCATCGTGAGCAATCACTTCCCACACGAGTTCTTTATCTCGCGTTGGGGGCTGGCTGATATCGTGTGGCAAAATGACGAAATCAATCAGCCCGCTTTGCAGGGCGTCGAAGCCATAGTGATCTTTCGAGTAGATAGTAAAGGAAGCTTGCGGTGCATGATTTTTTATTACGTTTGTCAAAATAGGAGCAAACAACTCAAAGGCACTTTCTCGCATCGCAAGGCGGTATTTCCCCTGATAATGTTGAGGTTCGAAATTTGAGTGATGCAGCAATCCATTCATGCTAGAGAGGATTGAATGAACAGTGGGGCCCATTTGCAGAGCGAAAGGGGTAGGTATCAAATGTGTGCCGTCACGATAAAATAGTTCATCTTCCAAGAGAATGCGCAATTGCGACAAGTTTTTACTGATGCTTGAAGGGCTAATGCAGAGCTGGGCCGCTGTTTGCGTGACGCTGCGGGTACTGAGCATGACGTGTAGCGCTGTTAAGTGTTTTAAACTGATTCTTGAAAGGTGAATATAATCCATAAATAAAGGCGGTTCCTCCAAACTTTTTCAAAAGCATATCACTGACATACTGATAAATTACACGAAAAGATGCGGGTTATTTGACAAGCTGCCGAAATATTTACCGCTGTGCCTACATCAACTTCCATCGCCTTTATTTCAAGAATAATGTTTATGTAAACAGCGCGTGGATTTCTTCTAATACATGAGGATTGGCAATGGCACCTAAGTTTTTGACTGTCTCGCCATGAAGTAGTTGCTTCACCGCGAGTTCTACTAGTTTTCCTGATTTGGTGCGAGGCACATCACTGATGGAATGGATTTGCGCAGGAACATGACGAGGGGAGCAGTTTTCTCTTAGGCGCTGTTTGATGGTGTTCACCAGTAGGGTGTTGAGTTCGCACTGTGGAGCCAGTTGTACAAAAAGGATGATCTGCTCATCATTATCGATTTTCTGACCCACTGCGACCGAATCTTGTATTTCAGGCAAGCTATTCACTTGCTGATAAATTTCCGCCGTGCCGATACGCACGCCTCCAGGGTTTAAGGTGGTGTCACTGCGCCCATAAAAACGTATTCCACCATTGTCGGTCCACTCAACTTCATCACCGTGGTGCCATACACCAGAGAACTTGCTCCAATACGCATCGTGATAACGTTGGCCATCATCATGCCAAAACCCGATGGGTTGATTAGGGAAACTGTTGCAGCAGACTAACTCTCCCCGTTGTTGTATCACGGGTTGACCAAGGTCGTTAAATACGGCGACATCAAGTCCTAAGCCTGCGCCTTGGCATTCTCCTCGATACACCGGCCATATGGGGTTGCCAAGCACGAAGCAGCCACAAATATCGGTTCCACCCGAGATAGAGGCGAGGTGTAAGTCCGCTTTTATGTTGGCGTATACATAATCAAACTGTTTTGGGTACAAAACCGAACCTGTTGAACATAATGTTTTCAGTGAGGAGAGAGGGTAGTAATCGCTCGGTGAATACGCGGTTTTTTGCAGTGCCTCTAAATATTTGGCCGATGTACCGAACAAAGTGATGTTGGCTTCTTCTGCCAAATCCCACAATACACCCGGTTGCGGATACATTGGGCTACCATCATAAATAACCAACGTAGCACCGCTAGCGAGCGCCGAAACATGCCAGTTCCACATCATCCACCCACAAGTGGTGTAATAAAACACACGATCGCCCGGTTGAATATCACAGTGTAATTGATGCTCTTTGAGATGATTTAAAATCGTACCGCCAACCGAATGGGCGATGCATTTGGGTTTACCTGTCGTACCTGATGAGTACAAGATAAACAGTGGGTCATTGAAGCTAACGCGTTCATAGCGTAGCCCACGTGGAAGGTAACTTGCGAGAATTGCATTCCAATCAGAAAAAGCGTCGTTAAAATCAGCCGTGAGTGAGCGTTGCTGTAAATATTCGATCTGACAAATGTTGTGTAGGCTCGAAATAGCATCGGCAATCTGACCGTTTTTTTCTTCCATGAGATGGGTTTTGCCATTAAACGTATACCCATTGCAGCAGAATAAAATTTTGGGTTGTACTTGGCCGAAACGCTCCACTACGCTGTCGACACCGAAATCAGGAGAGGTTGATGTCCAAACGGCTCCTAAGCTAGTAGTCGCTAACATAGCCACTAAAGTTTCGGTCATATAGGGTAAGTAACCGGCGACAACATCACCTTTTTCAACTCCATTTTGTTTTAACCACTGCTGGATAATAGAAACCTGATCACTGAGTTGCTGCCATGTTAGCTTCTTGCTTTGCCCATTTTCATTTTTAAACCAAACGGCAATGCCTTCCGGTTGTTGAAACGCATAAGAGAGCAGATTTTCCGCGTAGTTCAATTGTGCTTGGGGAAACCAAATTGTGTCTCTGGCAGCGGTGAAGTCGTCCCATCTCGCAATCCCCTCACCGTAAATGCAGTTACCACGAAAGCCGATCACATCGCAAAATTGCCACACTTCTAACCAAAATTGTTTTCTCTCGGCAACGGACCAGAGATGCAGTTGTGAGTAGCTTTCTATCGCCTCACCTTGCATATTAATGTGCTCAATAAACTGGTTTAAATTGGACGCTTTGATGCGGTCTTGGCTAGGGACCCAAAGCGGTGTGTGCGGCGTCAAATTTTCTTCAAACATAATCGCGTTCCCTACAACCCTACAAGTGGGTATATATCCGTTTATTTTCTGATCTGTTGGCACTGTTTAGTGTTGTCGGCGAACGCCGTAAAGTCAAACGGGTTGGCCATAATCATATCCATGATATCTAAGTAAAAAAACCATAAATGTAAAATATTTGTTACGCGCGAGCGTCGTCAGATGTCGAGCCTAAGATTGGCAGACTTTTCACGAGGCGATAGGCTTAATGTAATCGGTTTGTTAAAAGGTTGTGGTATGATGCAGTATCATTCTAAGCCATTAAATAGCAAAGGTTTCATTGACTGGAGTAACGAAGAGGATCGGATTTGGTATGATCTGATCGCACGTCAAGAGACCGTCGTTGAGCAGCGAGCATGCCAAGCCTATTTGGATGGGTTAGCGATGCTGCAACTCTCTAAAGATCAGGTTCCTCAGTTGCCCGATATCAACCGTATTTTGCAACGTGAAACCGGATGGCAAGTCGAGCCGGTGCCCGCTTTAATTAATTTCGATCGATTTTTCGCCTTGTTGGCAGAGAAAAAATTTCCAGTTGCCACGTTTTTGCGTAGCCGTGAAGAGTTTGACTATTTGCAAGAACCGGATTTTTTTCATGAGATTTTTGGTCATTGCGCGATGCTTACTCATCCTGATTTTGCATCATTTACTCAGGTTTACGGCAAGCTTGGGGCTAACGCGAGCCCAAAACAGAGAGCTTATTTGGCGCGGCTCTATTGGTTTACGGTCGAATTTGGTTTAGTGCAAGAAAGTGACGGTGTAAAAATCTATGGCGGAGGTATTTTATCCTCCCCCGCTGAAACCGTGTATAGCCTTGATAATCAAACGGCCATACGTGAAAAATTTGACATCCAACAAGTGCTGAGAACGCCATATCGTATTGATATAATGCAACCCATTTACTATGTGTTGGATGATCTACGAGATCTGTACCGTTTGAGCCAAGAAAATCTTGTACAGCAGGTAGAAAGTGCCATGCAGGCAGGCTTGTTGGCCCCCTTATTTCAACCCAAGGAAGAGACCCATGCTTGAAGAATTACGTTGTGAAGCTTGTAGCCTTGATGCGCTAGCATTATCGATCCCCGAGCAGCAGCAACTACTCACTGAACTTGAGGGGTGGTCTATTGTTGTACGTGATGGCATCCCCCAGTTGGAAAAAGTGTATGTGCTCAAAAACTTCAAGTTGGCGTGGGCATTTTCTAACCAAGTTGCTCAATTAGCTGAAGCGGAATTCCACCACCCCAGTTTGTTATTAGAGTGGGGCAAAGTGACCGTGACTTGGTGGAGCCATTCCATCAAAGGATTGCACAAAAACGATTTTATCTGCGCCGCAAAATGTGATGGATTAATCGATTAAAATTAATACTATCAATGTGTTAGGTTTAGATCTCGACCTGATGGTTATTTTCCCTTCGTTGTGCACTTGAAGCTGCAGCAGTGCTGGCTACGTTTGCTCACCCCAAGCCTAGAGTTTACTTGTGCTCATGGGGATGAGCTCACTTACCGCCTACCTGCAACTTCAAGCTGTTTGGATGTATCCGGTCGTTTTTTTACGCAAAAGCCAAACCGTGACCTACACTTTGAAAAGCTCATAATACAAATTTCATATAAACCCAGTGGCTGGGGGCGACGATGGCTTTACAAAAAGTTGTTCATTTCTATGCGTAGGGTTTGACTATGAAAATATCAACGAAAATCATTGCGGCATGTACTATCTTGTGTTCAGTTAGCGTGGTAATCAGCGGTGGTTTTGTTGGGTGGCGAGCATCAGAGCTCTCAAGCCAAGCACTTTATGACCGAGCCGCAAATCAACTTACCTCCGTACGCGAAATCAAAAAGAGTGAAATAACTAACTATTTCAAACAGATCCGTCTGCAAATTGAGACCTTGTCTTCCGAGGTATCGACTCAAGAAGCAATGGATTCTTTTACTCGTTCGTTCTCTCGTTATCCTGCCCACCGTATAACGCCCCAAGATACGGATGCGCTAGAACGGTATTATCGTGATCAGTTTGGTCGTACTTACCGTCAGGAAAACAATGGCAGTCAGCCAAATGAACTTGGTGCATTTGCACAGCTTTCAGAGCAGGGAAAAGCACTGCAGGCTCGCTACATCGGCGTAAACCCTAACGAGCTTGGATCCAAACATCACTTGGATTTTGATTCATTGGGCAGCAGCTATGATGAAGCTCACCGGCGTTATCACGCCTCATTTAGGCGATTTTTAGAAGCGTTTGGCTATTACGATATTTTCCTTGTCGATTTGTCAGGCAACGTGGTTTATACCGTGTTTAAAGAACTGGATTTTGCGACCAATTTATCAACTGGCGCATATCAAAATTCGGGGCTAGGCCATGCATTTGCTAAGGCAAAAAACTTGCAAGAGGGGCAATCCTACCTCGAAGATTTTGCACCTTATTATCCTTCCTATGAGGCAGCGGCTTCGTTTATTTCGGCCCCAATTTTCAAAGAACAGCAGCGGGTAGGTACGCTGATCTTTCAGATGCCGATCGATGTGATCAACAACATCATGACATTTGGCGGTAGCTGGGCTGATGCGGGGCTCGGTAAAAGTGGAGAAACTTACCTTGTGGGGCAAGATGGTTTATTGCGCAGTCAATCACGGTTTTTATTAGAAGATCCTGAGCAATACTTTCAAACCTTAACTGATATTGGTGTTGAGCCTGCCACCATTGAGCAAATCAAAACCAAGGGTTCGGCCATTGGACGTCAACGCATCAAGACCGACGCGGTACGACAGGCATTGGCGGGTGGACAAGGCCTAGAAACCATCAAAGACTATCGTAATGTTGAAGTACTTTCGGCTTACGCACCTCTGGATGTTTTAGGACAAAAATGGGCTATATTAACTGAAATCGATCAATCTGAGGCGTTGCAAGATGTCTCGACTTTAGAGCGTTCAGTACTGCAAACTGTGTTGATTAGCATTGCTGTTCTTGTGGTGCTCTCACTCTTTATTTCTTACATCGTGGGAAGTGGTATATCCAAACCTATCCGCAGTGCGTCGTTAGAGCTGCATCGGATTAATCAGGAGAATGATTTAACCGCGCGTTTAAGTGAAAAGGGTAAAGATGAAATGGCGGAAGTTGCGGTTGCCTTTAACCAGCTATTTAGCAGCTTACAGAAAACCATTGAGCAGTTTGCGCGGGCGACGGAGTCACTCAACGGCAGCACTCATCGTATGTCTTCCAATATGGAGAGTACGCGAGGCGCTGTTGCCGAGCAGAGTATGAGAACAGAATCGGTCGCGGCGGCGGTAAATCAAATGAGTGCTTCAATTGGCGAGGTAGCGCAGTTTGCTAGCCGAGCTGCCGATTATGTGAAATCAGCTAATGATACAGGGTCACAAAGTGTCGACGTCGGGGAAGCGTTGGGAAATGAAATCAGTTTGTTGAGCGATGAGATGAGGATGGCGGTGGAAGCTATTGAGCGGCTCCATAGTGAAAGTAATTCTATTGCTGAAGTGCTTGATGTTATCCAAGGTATCGCCGAGCAGACCAACTTACTGGCCCTTAATGCGGCGATTGAAGCAGCACGTGCTGGCGAGCAGGGTCGTGGTTTTGCGGTCGTTGCCGATGAAGTGCGATCATTAGCAGGGCGCACGCAGACTTCTACTGAAGAGATCCGTAAAAAAATCGATTCGCTACAACATGAAATAAACAGTGTGTCGCAGGGAATTGAAAAGGCCAATAAAACCGTGGTGAAAGGGGTTGAAACCTGCCATTTGAATACGGATATGCTTGCTCAAATCATGTCGATGTTAACCGAACTGAATGACATGAATGTGCAAATTGCTGCCGCGACAGAAGAGCAAAAATCAGTAACGGATGAAATCAGCAGCAGTATTACTTCGATTGCTGATGCCTCACTGTCGGTTTCTGGGCAGGTGAATGATGTTGATGGGGTGCTTACCGACCTTTCTGGGCAAGCAGAGACACTAAATAGTGAGATTGCTCAGTTCAAATATAAGGCGTAACACTAAGACATTTCCTACTTAATCAGCAACTGTGTTGGTTACATTCGCTCCAAGCATAGAGTTATACTCGGTTTAACTATGCTTGGAGCGTTGAAGGCTCTGTCTCGTTGACCAAGTTATTGATCCAACGTTTGGAATAGATCCGTTGTGTTGTAAGGATAATTTTGACGGCCTCTTCAAGCATAATAGCCATCATAACCCAATGCAAAGGCCAGCCAAGAACCAACCCTGTGTAATAAGCCAACGGAATGCCAATCGCCCATTGGCCAAATAAGTCAATGAAAATACTGTAGTTAATATCGCCGCCACTTTTTAACACGCCACCGATACCGACCATATTAAATACCCGTAGTACCATCCCAAACGCCATTACTAAGCAAACATTCACGGCCATTTGTGTATCATGCAGTGGACTTTTTTCGATCAAAGCGTAAATCCAAGGTTCAGCCAAAAAGCAGAACAATGCCAGCAGCAACGCCAGCCCGCAGCTAGTAAGTACATACCACCAAGAAGTCTGCGCGGCACGTTCGTAACGCTGTGCACCAATTTCATGTCCAAGCAAGATAGAGGCGGCCACGGCAAATCCAAGAAAGGCGGAAATGAGTACACTTTCAATGGGGGAAAGCAGTGAGATAATCGCAAGTTCAGAAACGCCCAACTGGCCGACAATAACGTTGTAAATCAAAATGCCAGCCGCCCATGCTGAATCGTGAATAATCATTGGCCTTGCGACTTTAAAATAGCGCTGTCTATGGTGTTTCATTTTTGCTTGCTGCCAGTTTTCGCGATTGGGCAATAGATGAGCGTAATGTCGCTTTACTTGCCAAAAAAGAAGCATGGTTTGACAGCCGCGTGAGATGCTTGTGCCAATCGCTGCACCCACAACCCCCAATTCTGGAAAGCCGAACAGGCCAAAGATGAGTAAAGCGTTTAAGACAGCGTTAATAATGATGGCCAGAATACTTACTTGAGTTGGCAACTTTGCCACGCCGACAGAACGTAGTGCGCTCTCTAGTGGCACTACTAATGCGGTACAAAATAAGCTAAGTGCTGTGATCCATAAATAATCCGTGGCTAGTGTGACGTATTGAGCATCATTGGCCACTAAAGAAACAACAGACTGAGGTATCCACAAATAGAGCAGCATAAAGGGGAGTGTAAACAGCAGAGCCACTATCCAAGATTGAGCCAATGTCCGTTTTATGCCCTCGATGTTACCTGCACCAAAATATTGCGAAGCTAACACGCTTACTGCACCGCTAGCGCCAACAATAACGATGAGATTAAAGAAAAATATTCGGTTGCCAACACCAACGGCCGCCGTAGCGGATTCACCTAATTGGCTGACCATAAAAATATCCACTACACCTAACAGTGAAAACAGCATTGACTGGAGGGATACCGGTACGCCAATATCGATCAATTTGCGCCAAAATTGACGGTCTAGCTGATGAAAGGGAGTCATAAACATGCTGCATTACCTCATTTTGATATGCGGCAAGTGTAAATCGAATCGTAATTTTTGTATTCTCTCAATACCTCTATAACTTTTGCCAAACTCTCATATGTCAGACAAGCAAGAACGGTATTCCATCTCAGATAAAACACATCAAGAATTTATTGACCAAAGTCGCGTCTTAGCATTGGAGCAAAGCGGCATTGTGCAATGCGGAATTGCAACCTGCCGCGAAATGTTTTCTGTTTATCGGAAAAATCAGAGCATGCATATGCTGTTATACACGGTGAAGGGAAAAGGTTGGCTTGCGAGTGGGAGCGACCGTTACTTACTGGAACCGAGCTCATTAATTGTGGTACCTGCGGGTGTCGAAAATGGTTTTGGAATTGAAGAAGAAGAGTGGCAAGTGGTGTGGATCTTTCTTGCACCACAGCGTCATTGGAAAAACACAGTAAAAGAAGAAATACATTACACATTAACGCCTATCGCTGCGGTCATGTATGCGAGTATTCAAGCGCTACTGCGAACCTTAACATTGCCTGCTGAGCTTGGTGAGCAGGTCGGGCAACGCATTGTTGAACAGATAGAAATCATGCTCCGAGCACCGATTGAACTGCCGCTCTCGCGTACTTTGTTGCGTTTAAATCGCGTCTTTCAGCGTGTCCAGAGCCAGCTGCATAAAGATTGGACAATAGAAAATCTCGCCGCATTATTTCCTTGCTCGCAAGCTCATTTACATCGTTTATGTCAGCAGCACTTTGGCCACAGTCCTAAAGCCCACTTAACGCGAATGCGTATGGAGTACGCCGCTCGTTTGCTTGTTTCTACCGACTGGTCAATCCAACATGTCGGTGACATTGTCGGCTATCCTAACCCAGCAAACTTTAGTACTCGTTTTAAGGTATGGAGCCATTGCACACCACGAGAATTTCGTAAAAAACGAAATGATTAATTCCACGGCATTGGTAAATGGCACTCTTCATTCATAAACTTTTTTATCTACTAAACGCGATGAAATTATTGCACCTCGAGCACGGCTTATGAAGGTGATTGAAATATCAATATCATTGAGTATATGGCTTGTAAAAATCAATTTATTCATCACATTAATTAGATTCTAACCACCAACAAAACGGTTATGTGCTAAACCTATAAGAGTAGGAATATTGTCAATATAGAGAGATAAGCGATGGATCTGTTTGCGGATTTTCGACAAGAGGCTCAACTAAAGAGCCAGGAGAGTCATGAACTTAGTGTTGAAAATAAACCATGGCGAGTACTGCTAGTCGATGATGATGAGCAGATGCACCAGATCACTCGTTTAGCGCTAAGAGGGTTTTCATTTCAAGGACGGCCACTAGAGCTACTGTCTGCTATGTCTGGTCTTGAAGCCAGAGAAGTGCTGAATACTCAGCCCGATATAGCTTTAGCGCTCGTTGATGTAGTTATGGAGACGGAACACGCGGGGTTAGATTTAGTTAGGCATATCCGTGAAGAGTGTAAGAATAGAATCATTCGTTTGGTATTACGTACCGGGCAAGCAGGGCAAGCCCCCGAAGATACGGTCATCCAAGAGTATGAAATTGATGACTATAAAGAGAAAACAGAACTTACCACACAAAAACTCAGAACCCTGCTCTATTCGATGTTGCGATCTTATCGGGATCTTTGTTTGATAGAAGAGCAAAAAGAGGGGCTTAAACGCGTGATTGAAGCCTCAGCGAAGGTACAAAATACCACAACCTTACAAACCTATGCTGAATCGGTACTGAGCCAGCTCACTTCTTTACTTAAACTCCATGCATCGGCATTTTATTGTATCGTTCAGCCTAAATCTGAAGGCGAAGGTTCGTGTGCTTTAACGTTGGCGGCTATTGGAGGATTTGTCGATTTTTATTCTGACTGTGATTTCTCGCGCTTACCTTCGGAAGTGGCTAAGCGCTGCCAGCTTGCACTGCAAAGCAAAATGTCTCATAGCTACGATGATGCCTCTGTACTTTATATGACAGACAGCCGTGGCGTAGAGAATCTACTCTATATCAATTTACTTGAGCGCTTATCTGAAAATGACGAACGTTTGCTTGAAATCTATATGTATAACATAGGGTTAACTTTTGAAAACTTAAATTTACAGCTTGATTTACGCGAAACATCGAGGGAGCTTGTTTATAACTTAGCCAATGCCGTCGAAGCCAGAAGCAAAGAAACAGGAGCTCACGTACAGCGGGTTTCTCTGATCTGTGAAAAATTAGCCACATTAATGACCCTACCTGAGCAGGATATTTATATGATTAAAAATGCGTCACCCCTGCACGATGTAGGTAAAGTGGCGATCCCTGACAGTATTCTTCATAAACCAGGGAAATTGGACGCTCAAGAATGGGCGATCATGCAAAAACACGTGGAATACGGTGTTGATATCTTAAGTCGTTCAAAACGCAGTTTAATTATCAAAGCGAAAGAGATTGCCGGTTCTCACCATGAAAAATGGGATGGAAGCGGTTACCCAAACCAATTAGCCGGTGAAGGCATTCCTATCAGTGGCAGAATCACAGCATTAGCTGATGTGTTTGATGCTCTTGGTTCTAAACGCAGTTATAAAGATGCTTGGCCGGAAGAGACAATCAAACAAGAAATTGTCGCGCAAAAAGGAAAACATTTTGATCCGATGTTGGTCGATCTGATGCTGGCGCATTGGGATGATTTCATCACTATTCGTGAACAGTTTCCAGACTAGAATCTTTTTTGGAACCGAAAAATAAATCCGTTTTCAGGGAGTAGGATAGAGTGAAAAGCAACCAATTAAAGACGATTGTTGGCTTGTGTACGTCTAGCTTAGCCATCGTTCAGATTCCTTTTGTACAAGCACAAATTGATCCTTCAAATCCCAAACTTAATGAACCTAAACAAATGGTCGCACACCTTGGTGAACTCCCTGGACTGATTAATGCGGATGGTTCGGGGCCATTTGTCGAATTAGTGAGGTACATGGATAAGGTCGACCCTGATACAGAGATCCATATTGAAGTTTTCCCTTTGCATCGAGCTGTACATGGGGTCGTTAATAAGCAAGCTGACTTTGCCTTACCCGCGATTTATGTTGATGATCCTGAAGGAAAGTTACCATTTCGTTTTAGTACGAAGTCGTTCGGTTTAGTGGCACATGTTCTTTATACAAATAAAGCCAATCGAATCACGTCAGAACAGCTTTGGAGCCAGCCTGATAAATACTACGTTGAGGCCGTTCCTAGCTATATACCTTTTGAAGTTGCGCGCTCAAATAGCATCAATGCTTCACTACTTAAAGTAGCCGCTGGACGTATTGATGGATTTGTCTGGGCACAAGAAGAAGCGGATATTGCGCTGAAAAGTTTAGGTTTAGAGAATGTTTCACGCCAACACTTTGCCGATTTCAAGGATGTATTTGTCATTGCTCACGGCTCTAAAGGCGATGAGGTTGATCAATACTTAACGCGAATACTCTCTCAACTAGAGGAAAGTGGAGAGTTGAAAATACTCTATGATGCTATTCACCGTCCTTACGATGATTGGCAACCTTGACCCTCTTACTTTCTATCTATTATTACTTTCTGTTTATTATTACTGCATCATTTATTGCAGCATCATCATTAACAAGTTCAAGGGCCTTAGGGAGAGTAAAAACGTAATGAACACCTTGGCCAACATTAGAACTAAAATCTAGTTTTCCTTGTAATTTTTGAGTCGCTAGATTAAAGACAAGATTCAAGCCAAGCCCTGATCCGCCACGGCCTCTTTTGCTGGTAAAAAAGGGTTCAAAGATTTTATGGTGCAGTTTTGGTTCGACGCCACAGCCATTATCTTTATATTCTAAGAGGATATTTTCTCCTTCCTGTTTGAACGCAATGGTTATGATGGGGTTTTGCTCATCACTAAAAGCGTGGTTGACGCTATTCATCACTAGATTAGAGACTATTTGAGTCAATACTCCAGGTAAGCTGTTCATGGTTAGTCCTTCATCGCCCTCTAGTACGGGTATAACAGGGATTTTCCTAGTCTCGGGATGAAGACTGGCGATAAGCGCGCTTAATACTTGGTGGATTGAGAATTGACTACGACTCTCAGATACCTGATCGACCGCTGTTTGTTTAAAGTCTCGGATCAGTTTGGCAGCACGATTTAAGTTGCTTTCAAGCATCGTATTGGTTTCATTCATTCTCTGCATCAATTCAGAAAACTGCTGACTTGTGAGCGTTTGGTTGGCGAAGGCGCTATTTAGCTCTTGTGTTACCTCAATGATTACCGAACTTGCGGTCACCGCGATACCTAATGGCGTGTTGACTTCATGCGCCACCCCTGCAACTAAACCACCTAAAGCCGCTAATTTCTCAGATTCAATCAACTGTGTTTGCGTGGCTTTTAGTTGCTCAATACTGTTTTCCAGATCGCAGGTTCGCTTGGCGACTTGACGCTCTAAGTTTTGGTTGAGTTTTTGTAGTTCAAGCTGCGCCAGTTTTAGCTCGGTAATATTAATGGCTGTGCCCCGTAACCCGAGAAACATATCCTTCTCATATCGTGCTACTGCTTGAAACATCAAATAGTGCTTACAATCATTGATGATAATTGTCTCTTCACACATTGAAAACGAGCAGTGTTTAGTAATGGATTGGAGTAATTTTTTCATATCTCGCAGTGAGTCAATCTCTGAAAGTAGTGGCTTGCTATTTTCACTGATCTCTAAAGCTTGACGCATGGGTTCGGAAGTGTAAATCAACCTGTCAGTACTATCCGTCTCCCATAACCAGTCGGATGAGACGTCCGTAAAATCGGCTAATCGTTCTTGTTCAAGTTTTATATTACTGTACAACGTAGTTACATTTCCGGTAATTTTATTGGTCTCATCGGCCAGCCAAGTGAGTTCATCGTTATGCCCCATAATCCATTTCTTATGAGGAAGTTTTAGTGGTTTTGGGGGATGGCGAGGGTTGTATTTGCGTAAGTATTGAGCAATAGCGAAGACACGTCGATTTACGCTCTCATGAAAAATCATCAAAATAGCGTAACAAATAAAGGCAGTCTTAATCGCGTTCACGACCAATATCAGTAGAAACTGCTTGATTAAGTAGTTGTAGATTTCTTGAGCATTAGACTCAACGTAGATCTCACCAATCTGCTCTTTGGCTTCCGTTTTTGGGTTGATATAAAGCATGGGATAACGGTGTGCGACTAATTGCTCCATCACTTTTTCTCCGGCACTGAATTGATAACCGCCAGACGTGATTTCCAAATAATCAATTTTAGGTAAGTTCACTAAGCCATCTAAGCGCTGTTGAAGCGTCACGAGATCATAATTCCATAAAGAAGCGGCAAGCAGTTCGGCATGAACAAATTCTATTTCGTGATGACGCTGAGCCACATCATCGAACTCTCTGTCATAGTCGAAATATGTTTGTGCTAACGTTGTCATCAGGGTGACAGCACCACTTAAAATGACAAGGAAAAAAATGATCCTGCGACCAATACGACTCGATAGTGGGTTATCAATGCTTTCATTAAATGTTCGGCTTTTGTTCATCCTGCTTCTCATTTTTTTGAGTGATAATTTGAGTATAGATGTCACATGAGAAGTGTGGATAACATCTTATTGACTACACTATAAAAAATAGTCAAAACATTGGAGGGAGTTCATGCGTTGGATATGGATATTGTGTGTGATAAGTGCGCCCGTGATGGCGGGAAAAGTACTTTTAATAGAGAGCTACGAGCAAGGTTATGAATGGGACGCTAGCTATGTATCCGCCCTTAAGCAGTCGTTAACGCCTGCGCATGAACTGCATACCTTTGAGATGGACACCAAACGTGTACCAGCGAGCCGTTATTCACAAATCGCCGCACAAGCCTTTAGCCAATATCAGAACCTGAAACCACAGGTGGTGGTTTTAGGTGACGACAATGCGTTGGTTTATATGCTGCCGAAACTCTACAACGAGCCAATCTCAATCGTGTTTCTGGGGATTAATTCAAACCCACGAAAATTCATGGCTCAATACCAAGGGCAAGCCAAAGTGACCGGTATTTTAGAGCGCCCCCTCTATGTGAAAACCATGGGAGAAATTGGCCGGATGCTCGATAAAGATAAGCGTAAAGTATTGGTGTTATTTGATTCGGGTAGTACGGCGAGTATTGCGTTGGAATTTATGCAAACCCAAGCGAGTATGATTGAAAAGAATTTAGGCATTGCGACAGAGATAGCTTCAGTGGCGACAGAGAAAGAATGGCAGACAAGAATAAGCACAGCTAAAGAGCAAGGATTTGGCGCCATAGTCGTGGGGCTTTACCAAACCTTGGTCGATGAGAGCGAAAATAATGTGCCAGCGGATACTGTATTAACGTGGACAAACCAACATACAGAGGTTCCTTTATTTGGTTTTTGGGATTTTTCGATCGGTGCGGGCAAAGCGGCTGGGGGTGTAGTGTTAGCCGGTCGTGACCAAGGCGAAATGGCGGGCAAGACAGTGTTACGCATTTTAAATAATAATGAAGACGCAAGCCGCATTCCTATCCAAATCGGCCAGAAAGGGCGTGCTATTTATCATCAGGGCGAAATGTCACGCTGGGGGTTAAGCGTACCGGAAGGATGGATGAAGATTGACTGACTTTGATGAGACTGTATTGAATTGTCGAATTCAGCATTACGTCTAAAATAAAAAAAGCAAATAAAAAAGCAGAGAGGCGGGTACCTGTCTGCTTTTTCTTCATTACAGTTTATTAAACAGCCAATGGCATTTCATTTGATGGATCATGTTTACTGTAAACTCGAATCAAACCAACCACAGCAAACACAGACATCAACAGCATCAATGCGCCAAGCGGCATCTGGTCATGAGCTGGAATAGCCGACGCTAAAAGGGTGGCTAAACCAGCCCCAAGGTTTTGCATACCGCCTAACACAGCACCTCCTGTTCCTGCATGGTAAGGCAGTGGTGTTAACGCTCCAGTGGTCGCTGCGGGAAAGAGAATGCCTGCACCGAGAAAATAGACAGTGGCACCACCAATTAGGGTCAATGCGCTGGTTTGCCCCAACACTCCAGGAACAAACACCACCAATGAACCTAATGCTATCGCTACCAAGCCCACATACAAGGCGCTTTTTTCGTTGAAGTTCAACGCAATAACACTCGATAGCGCCGCACCAACTAAATAACCAGGGATCGGTAAGACAAACAATAAGCTGACGGTGGTGGCAGGCAGTTGCAAAACGCCACCAAGTAATACACCTGCAGCGGCTTCAAACACCGCGACGCCAGAGAACGTCGCCACGAGACAAATTAAATACCCTTGGAAACGTTTGTCACTCAGCACATAGCGATAGCTGTTTGCAACCGATTCGTGTCTGCGAGCCGCTTTAGGCAATGTTTCTACCATACTCGTCATCATAGTGATCACCACGGCAATCGCGAATAGGGATAAAAATAAGTAACTAGAGCGCCAGCCAAAACTTTCTGTTAAGTAGCCACCAAGAACAGGAGCAATGAGTGGCGAAAAAATAACGCACATGCTGATAAGGCTATTGGCCTTATGCAATTCTGCTCCTGAGAAACAGTCTCGAGTAAGGGTTCGAGACATTGCGCCACCACACCCAATGCCAAGCCCTTGAATAAAACTACCGACCAAAAACCAATCGTATTGGTGAGCAAATAATGCGAGTAGTGATCCTGCAATATAAATCAGCAACCCAGCGATAATAATCGGTTTGCGTCCTAGACGGTCTGACAATGGACCATAGACAAATTGTGATAGTCCATAAGGGATTAAATAACATGCCATGACCGCCTGCAGTGATGCAGGAGAAACTAAAAATTCTCCCGCCATATGGCCAATGGACGGGACGTACATCGTTTGTGTCATTTGGCCGACAGCGGTCAAAATCGCAATTAAAAATGTGAGTTTCACTAACGGAAACGATGCGGACATGGTCTATCTCCTGCACAATAGTGCAACTACGAAATATAATTAATATGAATAATGAAACTAATGGCCAGCGTTAAAAGTATCGCTCTTTCGGCGCGAGATATTAGTGAGGCTAGGCGCTTTTATCAATCTAAAAATGTGAAGTTGAGCAAGATAAAAATCTATGATTTGAATTAGAAAAACTAATCATTATTCGGGTGGTTAAAGAGAAATGAAAGACGGTTCCAATGCCTGTGTTGAGTATGGCTC
>NZ_CAWNHY010000034.1:0-9825 GCF_963874335.1 Vibrio sp. V10_P2A27P122
GAAATATACCGGATTTAGTACATATTTACAGTGGATTTTTGTTGTTTTTTGTGGGGTTGATGTGGTTTTTTTGTTGGTTTTTGCCGTTTCTGTATTTTCTTAATTAGTCAACTTTTTTTGAAAAAAAATGAGTGAGTGAGATTACTCTTTCAAATGTTAATTTTATTTACTTGAATTTTTACTGCTATGTCAATTATTATATTAGCATGGTTGAAATTTAATGTGATATTAATATTTAAGTTTCGAGTTGGTGATTTATGATGAAAGTAATATATGGGTAGTGATATAGATGGTGTAAGTTGAGTTTGATATGATTATTGGTAGGTGAATCTGAATTTATGCTATGGTTTTGGTGTGGAAGTTATTTTTAACTTGTTGGTATAGGTAATATACATAACTACCAACTACTAAAATTAACGTTACTCCCTGTGTGTATGAGAGACACACGAATAGGGATAACAACACCATGAATCACCAGTACACATCTGAAGATAAATTCAACAACTACGACTTACCTCAACCAACGAAACGAAAGCAACGATTCTTCTATCGTAAGTTTTACCTCTACAAGATTTCTCAATTGATAGAGAAAGCATTGAAGTATCATCCTAGGCTATCCGTCTTTCGGATAGACCTACACTTACCCGAAGATTTCGATGATGCAGATTCGAACGTCATCACTCGATTCTTCAAATCCCTAAATGCCAAATTAGACGTAGATATAAAACGTAAAGAGAAAAGCTGGGGAAGGGGGGTAAAGAACAAGACCAGTTACATCTGGGCAAAAGAGAAGAATACCTCTGAGCAGTACCACTACCACGTTGCACTTTTCCTGAACAAAGATATCTATTATCAACTCGGGGATGTAGGGGCGTCAGACGGCTCTCTAGCCGACTTGATTAAGCAAGCATGGTGCAGTGCAATCAAACAGGAGAAACCAGCATTAGTTCATTTCTGTAAGAATGGTGTGTATCGCTTAAACCTGAAAGCATCGGATATTGAACAATCGAAGAATGAGCTATTCAAAAGGGTGTGTTATTTCGCGAAACCTAATTCAAAGGTATACGGAGGGACTATGAGAAACTTCGCTACTAGCTCTTAATCCCCTTAAAAATTACGTTGGAAACAGTTCCTGTGGGAATCACAACAAACCACAGGAACCAATCATGACTCATCAACTTAACGTTACTCATAGTCGTTCAGATGCTCTTAACCACCACACCATCACTTATGACCGAACCTTTAATGGAAAGCCACTCTACTACCACAAGGATGGTCTCGTTCTCGAATACCTAGAGGAGATAGACCGAGTGCTGACTGAAGCACTAAACCAATACCCAAGAATCTTTGCTGTTCACATCAACCTAAACCTACCGAGTGACTTCGGGGAAGATTACCTAGCGGTGTTTGCCCATTTCTTTCGTATTTTAGAATCGGAGACTAATGAGCTCTGTAGAGACAAATACACCGACAGAACTTATCGATACCAACAAACGGTCATTCGCTATATCTGGACGACGGCGAGTGAGTCCACCTGCGATCACCATCATCTTATCTTGCTCTTTGATAGGGATCTCTTTCAAAACTTAGGCACTGGTCGAGAGGGTTGGGGCCGCTTTCTCTACAAAAAAGTGAGGAAAACATGGGATAGGGTGGTTGAAGCTTATTACAGCCAACCATGCTCAGGATTAGCTTATTCCCCTAGCAATGAAGGTTTTGAGCTGTTGTCTGACGCTGAAATGTTCCCGCTACAGTTAAACGAGTTCTTCTATCGAATCAGTCGTCTCGCGAAGCCCATTGCCAACCGGAACGATCACGTCAACAAGAGCTTTGGTTGCAGTCACGACTCACCTAAAAAATACAGCGCGAGCAATGCCTATGTCATTCACACACAAAAAGGCATTACTCATGGCGAATAGAACCTACCTCCCAAGCATTACCCTTGATAGAACTTTTGAAGATTACCCGCTGTATTACAGCGACAAGGGGTTATACGAGTCAGCACTGACCTCAATGGTCGATGTCTTTGAGCAGGCACTCAGTCAGTTTGACATCGCTCTCGCCACACGTTTGGACTTGTTTTTGCCAGAAGACCATCAAGATACCGACCTCAGTATCCTCAACGATTATTTTAATCTGCTTAAAGAAAAGCTTGATACGGATTCTCTGTTTTATGTATGGCGTAAGCGGGAAGACAAGGTGCCATCCCACAACTATCGCGTGATGCTGTTTAGTGACTATAGCCAGCACTTTGGTCCCGCTATTTGTTGGGATAAGCGCAACGAATTGGTGGAGCATCTTAAAGGGGCTTGGCAAGAAGCGATAGAAAAGCACTACAGCGGCGAAGCGCGTTCATTGGTGTTCCTCAATGACCGAGGCAATTATGGGGTAGGGACTCGTTGTCGTAGCAAAGACGTCAACATAAAGAACACTGTCTTCCACCGCATGAGCAGTCTTGCTGAAGCGTGGAAAGAAAAGCGTTACTGCTTTGGCTCTAGCTTGGAATAGACCGACTGCATTTTTTTACAATGGCGGCTTATCACATGGGTATATACAAAGAAGGAGACGATTCCCAGTGAAAATGAAATTTCTACGACTTAAAGACGTGATGTCACTAACAGGGCTAGGCCGCTCCACTATCTACAAGTTCATGGCTGATGAAACCGATTTTCCGAAGAGTGTCCCACTCGGTGGACGTGCCGTGGCTTGGGTCGAAAGTGAAATAGAGGAATGGATGGAGCAACGTCTAGCACTGCGAGACAACCAAGAATCCTTTCAGTAACACAAACAGCAAATCACATCATCAACAGGGCGCTGGCTAAGCAAAGTCATGCGCCCTTTTTACAATTAGAGAGAGATAAAAAATGAGCTATTCAATTTACGTAGACGGCGCTGCACCAAACAACCAATACGGATGTACACGAGGTGGCATTGGGCTGGTGGTTATGGATGAAGACAATGAGATTGTTCATGAAGAGAGCTTTACCATCAATCGAAAAACCGACAATGCTGAACTGGAACTACTGGCCTTAATTGAAGCATTGGAATACGCAGAAGATGGGGATGTTATCTATTCGGACAGCGATTACTGTGTGAAAGGTTTCAACATTTGGATGGACGATTGGAAAGACCGAGGTTGGCGTCGAGCGGATAAGAAACCGGTTAAAAACCGCCAGCTTTGGCAACAAGTGGACGAATTGAGTTCTAGGAAGTATGTCGAGGTATTTAAGGTCAAAGCACATTCGGGCATTGAAGGGAATGAAAGAGCTGACCTGTTGGCGGTTGAAGCGGCGGAAGCTGACTAATACAAGAAGTCATAGTTTGGGAGGGTAGCACCTCTCAAGCTATGCCCTATTTTTTGTTTGGGATACGTTGGTTAATGATGAAGTCATTATCAATAGGTTTGGTTCCAGTGGGTGAAAATCACAATGTCTGCAATTGGTAGACAGAACTTATGGTTATAAATCCTGCAACTCCCGCAGCTTAGGTAGAATACATCCATTGAAAGTAGCGGATGGATTTAACTGTGGGTTATCGAGTGGTACGGTTAACCGAACTGATGGCATATGAGTTTGGTCAGGTTGAAGGTGATATTGGAAAGCTGGACGAAAGAGCGTTAGGCTCAGCACTCCCTCGGGGGATGAGCTATTCCAGTTTTATGGACAAGCTGAAAAGTGGTGAGTTAGCACTATTGACCGATTCCCCTTCGAAGCCTGTGATGCTCCGAGATGGCATGAGCCAATCATGGAGCTTGTCGGCGGAAGGGCAAGAGGTGTTATCGCCAGAAGCGAAAAGTGCCTACCTTTCCAGAACGAGAATGTTAGGCGGTGCGGCTGGCAGTGCTGCGCCCACTCAAAACGCCGCGGGCTATGCGCCTAACATTGAAGAAACCTATGTTCCTGAGCCCGTGAAACCCGATACCTCCGATGCACCCCCAAAACTGCAATACGAATATTGCTTTGAAGTGGCGTGCTCAGATGAGACGTTTAGAAAAAGCGTGGGGTATGCGTTTGAACTGGCGAAAACCCAACAAGAAGCCCTGATTGGCCGCTGGCAGACGGAGGCAACCGAGCACGGTACAAAATATACCGCTCATACCGCCTTTGATGAACCGAAAAAATTAGTCGCTAAAGTAGCGTCCAATGCTCTGGGAATGAGTGTCCCCGACAATGTGCAGGTAAAGCCTATAGGTTCTGGTGTAGTACGAGAGGCCTTTATCCCTGTTGTTCCGTCAGTGCAGCTTGGTGAGCGTTTGGGGCTACCAACAGAAGGCTACTACTACCATTTCTATAATGGCCGTTTAGTTCAAGAGTACAAGCTGCTTGGAAATGGCAAGTGGGCCTTCTACGCGACACGTTCCACTCACGAGCAGCTCAATGATGAGCAAGGCTACAACATCTATCAAAGTGCCATTCTGGTTTACTGGAAGCTCGAAGGTAAAGACGTTGAAAACCAACATCTGATTTATCTTGAACGACAAATTACCCGAGAAGAACTCGACAACCTCAATGATGACTGGTTGGCTCAACATGGTATCAAGCTCGATATCAACAGATTGCTTGCTGCACCCAAGCAATCTGTTGCAAAAAGACAAACCACTCAACCCTCAGACACAGAGAAAGCAGGGAGTAAACCAGAAACGCATACTGTTGGGACGGATTCTAAAACCAACCAACGAGAATCATGGGGAACCATTGCAGAGCAATATGGCTTGTCGGCGAAACAATTACTGGATTTGAATCCGCAGTACAACGCTGACCCGATGTCATTGAAAGTCGGGGATACGCTGACCGTTAAGGCCGTCGAAGAAAACCAGAGCACTCCAGAAAAAGCGACCGATTTACCTCCGCTTTCCCCTTGCACCTATAGCTGCTTGGCGAACACGCATTATGATCACTCTGACTCGCTTATCTCAGGAACTCAGTTTAAGGCGATAAACAGCGATAGTCTGTTTGAGAAAGAATTGCCCGTCACGAACTTAACCACCATCACCACGGCTTCTAAAGCAACCGATTATGGTAAAACGGCACTCCTTGCGATCCCCGCAAATGGTGCAGCAACGAACCTTGGCATTCTCAGTAGCAATACGACCAATACGATAGGCACATGGTCGATTTCAGGAGAAGCGTTAGCAGGCTTTGCGCGAATGGGGGGCTTTCTAGTGGCCGCCTTATGGCCGTCTCAGCTTGGTGATGGCACCTTAGACGGAAATCCAGATTTTGTGACTGGTGACACTACGACGATGCGTGTGCGTTTCAATATGTACACAGACGAGAATGGTAAACAGCAAGTGGTCGGCATCAAAACGGGAGACGGTAGCGCCTATGGTGAGCGAGTTGCGAAGCGTGAGGCGGTACAGAAAGGACAGCACTTTGTTGCTGAACTAGAGAATGGGATTACCATTACATGGACACCGGATGGCTCAACGGATGTACTAACACCTGATACTGTATTGCCCGAAAATGATCAGCTCGATGTACACAACATTTGGGTGCGCCCGATTGAAGAGCATGAACAAGAGATAGGTACAGCGCTCTATCCCGAGGAAGAGCTTGCTGAGTATATTGTGACTTTCCCTGCGGATTCTGGCGTGTCCTCCTTGTACTTAGTATTTAATAAGCGTAGTGCTGGAATTACTAAGGTAAAACCACTGGAAGTAGGCACTTATGGCGACTTAGCGCCAAGAAGCAAAAAGGATGGAATGGATATAGATCATATTCCATCTCAGGCGGCATTGTTAAGAGCTGCGGAAGAAATGCTTGGACGTCCTTTAACTGCTGATGAAAAGAAAGAAATTATTAACTCAGGTGCTGGAGTAGCGATCCCGAGAGAGATTCATCAAAAGTGTAGTGAAACATATGGTGGAAGAAATAAACTTGAAAAGCAGCAAGTTGATTCAGGTGATCTAGATGCGGCAGTAAATTCGAATTTTGATGCGATTAAGACATGTTTAAAAGAAAATGGCTACACTGATGAGCAACTTGAGGACGCTAGAGAAGAGCTCCACCGCTTAAATAAAGCAAACGGATGGTATTAGATGAACTATTTAGATTTTATTGGCTGCACTTATCAAGACCTTGTGAAAAACCCTAAGTTTGCAGCGTTAATAACAGGTAATGTGCCATCGACGATGGATGGCTACACTGAAGAATTTTACATTCGAACTTTTGATAATGGGCTGGAGTTTCAATTTGACGCAAACAGCAGCGTTCTAAAATTGATTGTTGCCACGAATCCTAACTTCTTTATGGATGACTTAAAGAATATCTCATCCAAGGAACTAGTTCATCAGATGATGGGGAAGCCTGTTGAATCGATGTTAGAGAAAAAAGTACCAGTACTTGGTGTTGTCGGAGCTTGGGACAAGTACAAGTCTGTGAATGGTCATACTATTCAAGTCTTATATGAAGTTGGTTCTACCAAGGTCAAGAGTGTTTTTTATCGATAACATATACCTTCAAACTGGTGTATAGAAGCAAAAAAGAATGGGGAGCATCACGCTCCCCATTGTTATTTTTACCGCTGCTGGTGAAGTTACTTTTCTTTGCTGGCTTCACTGCCTTCAGACATTGTGATAGCTGGAAGAAGAAAAACTGGCGTAGAGCGGATTAAAGCACGATTTTAAATAGCCGCTTGTGGTAGACAGTCGATGCTCTTCTCTCTGAAAGGTACGTCGAAGTCAAAAAGGTTAGAGCGCATTTTGGTGTCAGAGGGAATGAGATAGCGGACTCACTAGCCGTTGATGCCGCTAGAAGTGATATCGATTGATGTAATAATGCGGTTTGTAGGCTCAATCTAACAAGCCGCTATTGCCTGTTATTTGCGTTTTTCTAGATAACATATATCTGAAGGTGGATACGATGAGGAAGCGAGAGCGGGCATTAGACCAACCGCTCTCTTAGCAAGTTTTTGCCCCATTCCTTCTTTACGGCAAAGAGCACTATTGTCAACTGTACTATGCGTAGCCCTAATAAAACTTATCTCTGATGAACGGTGGAACCGTGTCAGGGCGAAATGTTGCTTTTAAGAAATTTATCAGTTGTTCTTTGTTGTGTCTGGGTTCATAAATTGAAGCAATAGCCAAAAGACTGCATCATTGAGAGCTGAACGTTACAATTGTGATATTCAGTGCTAAATCGGTTATAAATAATATGAGGAAATTGAGTTGGTAGAAGCAAAAACTATCGGGTTGTTCTTTATTACAGCAGTAGCAGAGATATTGGGGTGTTATCTACCTTATCTCTGGTTGAAAGACGGGAAATCTGTCTGGCTTTTACTACCAGCAGCTCTATCCCTAGCACTATTTGCTTGGTTGCTTTCTCTTCACCCAACAGCGGCTGGTAGGGTTTATGCTGCCTACGGTGGGGTTTACATTTTCGTAGCAATACTATGGCTGTGGATAGTTGATGGTATTCGACCAACTTTATGGGACATAGTCGGTGTGACGGTAGCGCTGATCGGCATGGCTATCATCATGTTCGCGCCAAGGTACACCTAATAATGAACTATTGAAACATTTCAAATTGAGGGGTATGAGCAAGCTCCACCTTAGGTCTGTCCCTATTTTGGTCTCAACATTAAGACAGCCATTTGACATCGACTTACTTTTCCCAAACTAACTTATCTCTCAGAAGAACATGTTTAATTGAATAATTGATACATACGGAAGATAAAACATATGATATTTCATATGTTTTATTGCGTTGAATAGTTCCTATGTTTGATCCAATCCTTCTTTACAAAGCATTTGCTGAAGAAACTCGGCTTAAGTCTCTGCTGTTAATGCAGAAACAAGAAGAATTGTGTGTGTGATCTCATGGAGGCGCTTAATCTCAGTCAACCCAAAGTCTCTCGGCATCTTGCCGAACTGCGAAAGCACGAGCTTGTTATGGATGAGCGACGTGGTAAGTGGGTTTACTACCGAATCAATCCCAGGTTAGCTCCTTGGGTTAAGCAAGTGCTGGAGATAACCCTCAAGCATAATTTGGCACTTATCGAGCCAGAGTTGCAGTTCATCAAAGGCAAAACATTCTCGAATGGTATAAGTGAATAATGCTCTATTCAGTTGGTTTATCAATTTCATATTAAAGAGGTCTGTATGAGTAATATCTCAAGCTGTGGCGAAACCAGCGCATCTGAAAAAATGAGTTTCCTAGATCGATATCTAACCGTATGGATTTTTCTTGCAATGGCCGTTGGTGTCGGGATTGGAGTGTGCTTCCCTCTGTCGGCTCAGTGGAACGAAAGCCTATCTGTAGTTCAACCAATATCCCGCTTGCTATTGGCCTAATCCTAATGATGTACCCTCCATTAGCGAAAGTAAATTATAGCCTTCTAGGCGAAGTAACTCGTGACAAACGCGCGATAATGCTTTCTTTAGTGATGAACTGGCTCGTGGGACCGATTTTGATGTTCACATTAGCCATCATTTTCTTACGCGATCAACCTAGTTATATGGTAGGACTCATTCTGATCGGCCTTGCTCGATGCATCGCTATGGTGTTGGTTTGGAATGATATCAGCGGCGGAAACAAAGAGTACGGTGCAACTTTGGTTGCATTAAATAGCGCGTTTCAAATTGTCACGTATAGTTTTATGGCGTGGCTGTTTATTACTGTTTTACCCCCTTACTTTGGCCTTGAAAGTTTCGTTGTTGACATCACTATCTGGGATATTGCACAAAGCGTCTTAATTTATTTAGGCATCCCTTTCTTAGCGGGTTTCTTAAGCCGTAAACTATTAGTTTCAGCAAAAGGTGAACAGTGGTACAACGAAGTCTTCATCCCGCGTATTTCGCCAATCACCCTGATTGCGCTTTTGGCAACCATCGTTTTGATGTTTAGTCTGAAAGGTGAAATGATCATCGAGTTACCGATGGATGTGTTCCGTACTGCAGTGCCACTGATCATCTATTTTATGGTGATGTTTTTGTGAGCTTCTACATCGGGAAACGTATGGGGATCCCTTACGACCAAAATGCTTCTATCGCCTTTACTTCAACGGGCAATAACTTCGAACTGGCTATCGCCGTATCAATCGCTGTATTTGGATTAAACTCTGATCAAGCATTTGCAGGCGTTATTGGACCTTTGGTTGAAGTGCCCGTTTTAATTGCTTTGGTCAACGTCGCATTACGAATGAAGAAGAAGTACTATCCTCCCCATCATGGTATTAAAGCGCACAATCAATAACCAATTCACAAACGTCATGATCTTGCCATTAAGCAGTCAATGAGTTCATCCCGATAAGAATGCAACAATGTAATTAGAATTAACCTAGGTAACTAACACCACTGCAATCCAGTAGGGAGGCTTGGTTGATGAGTAAGTAACATTCGACAGTGCTCCAAAAACAAAAAGGCTGCGATGGAGAGCAGCCTTTTTTACTACCCGTCATATCATGACGACTGGTTTTTGGGGCTTGCCAAAAGCTCCGCAATCGCTTGATCGTTTTGGTGACGAACATCCAAGCCAGTCACAAAATAAATCGTGTACTCACAAACGTTGCGCGCGTGATCGCCAATCCGTTCGACCGCGCGACCTATCCACGTGATCTCCAAAATGGTTTGATAGTGAGTGCCTTGCACCAGCATATCTTTATCATTTTGACGCAAAATATCGCCGTAGCTGTTGTCGATTTGTTTATCTAACATTGCTGCTTCTAGCGCATCGTGTGCATTGAGATCGTGAAAAGCGTTCATCGATTTTTGCAGCATATTGATCACGTTCGCGTTAATTGTTTCAAACGCATCTTCTTGTAATTCAATACCATCAAAATAGTCTTTGTCACCCGGATGGTGCTCCTTTAAACGCAACACCGCATGGG
>NZ_CAWNHY010000035.1:0-9759 GCF_963874335.1 Vibrio sp. V10_P2A27P122
TTAAATACACTGTGATGACAATAGTATCTTATTTTGCATACATCATAAAGATTCTTGTATCTAATTTTTAATACACATCAAAGGAAAATGTATCGATTATAAAATACGCTACTTATTTGGCTATCAGTTTACTGGACAATGGTCGTGACAAATTCATCTTGGAAGAGCAAACGTCTTCGGCAGCGCTAGAATGGGAAGTGAACGGTTTAGGTTGATTTAGAATGGGGGTTGTTTTGGGAAGTACACAATCCAGACTTCTGCTCTGAATGATTTCTGTCCATCTTTGATTCAGACCGGTTCGGTACAGCCGATGATAGAATGCACAAACTGCTAGATAACACATGAATTAACTCGCTCTCTAAGATAACGTTATATCTCCCCTACGAACGAGCATGCAGAAACGCGAGTAGTCATGGCTATAAACGAATACTCTATGAGGAACGCTAGCTCCGCTCATAAATGAATCGAATGCTGAAAGAGTGGCTTTCGGCAACAATGATGGGTCAACAACTTTCCAGGGAACGTCTGGCAGTTCGAATTCTTCTAATGTCGGCAATAAGTTTAAGTATGGGTCAGTCATGCATTTTATCCCTGCTTATAGTGTAAGATTAATCAGTAGTGCTTAAATTTATTTGGTTTAGGTTCTAGATGATTTCAATTCAATGGATTCTCGCCACTGCCGTGATTCCTTAACACTACGCTCAAGGTGATCGTCACTTTTAAGATGCAAACCGTTTCGTCGGTTACGAGCGGCACGGTACAAGATAGCTCTGCGTTGTTTCTCGGTCATAAAACCTCCCATCCACCAATTTGCCAGTATGATTCTATTTTTGCTATTCCTATGTTTATGAAAGTCAGTTTTGAACTTCCTAACATAACAAAGTTCACAAAGGTAATGTGTGGAACTCTCCGTATTTATCATTGATAAGATAAGCCACTTCTCTATTGCGCGCATCCTTAGATAGTAGCAACTCAGCAATAGTTAGTAATGCCAACGCAGGTTGACCAATTTTTAAAGACTCGCCCCAAAATGGCTTTATTACTTTAAGAGGTGGTAACTCTTTATGCCCGATAGAGTACTTGACCGGTTGATGTCGGCTAAACAATAGTATCTCGTAAGGGTGGTTATATTTTGTAAGCTGAGTCGCGGCCACTTCTCCACCCCAAACATCTCCTGGCTGCAATAAGATATCTTTCCAATTGTCAACAGGAGGATAAGTCGTCACCTGATGATAGCGAGCTAAAATGTGGCCATAGCTTTTCAACCATTCATAACGCAGCTCTGGCTCATTTAAAAATCTTCTTTGGCGTTTATTCTTTACTATATGGTTGTTTTCAATAAGGTACTTCATTGCCTTTGTAACCATACCAACCGAAATGTCAGCTTTAGATGCAATATTCGCGTAGGTCTCATTGATAAGGTCCTTTTCAGCGAAAAGAGCAAATAAGCACTTCATGATACCGATAGTCATAAACTGGTGAGATTTATTTTGTTTTATCGGAGGTCTATTACCAATGAATATGCATAAGTCACCAGTCATCACTCTGACGTTTCCAGAGTCATCGGCATAGTTGATGTTTGAGTCATGGCATAACTGCCTAAGATAATCGCTGAGGTGATTACAGAAAAGTATGTCGTTTGCTTTTGGTCGTCGTTTCAAATAGCTTTCAATACTTTCTTTACGATGTATATGAGCATGGAAAATATTAAACCTTATCGGCTGACCATTAACTGTCATTTTTAGCGAAGGTATTCATCGAAAAGTAAGATTTGAAATTCGGATATCTACTGGTAACTGTCGTTTTTGTTCAATCTTTCATATTACCCATCACCTACTATTTTCGACATAGAAAGCGGCACTTCATCTCTGATGTAGTTCCTTCGTTCGTAATAACACTACATCTATCGTTAGGGAAAATAACTATGTTAGAAATCAAACCAATCGAAACATTAGAAGTAATTAACGAACTAAAAAAACAGTATTTCGAACAATCGACAGCGCCACTTGATGGTATGTGGCACTTTGGTTTTGTTCCCATATCCTCTCATTATGGATTTTATGAGGACGATACTTTAGTTGGATTCTGCTGCATTAACGGTGATGGCTATATGTTGCAGTTCTATTTGTCACGGGCAGCCCACATTCAGGCGAGAGAACTGTTTACTTTGATTGCAGAGCAAAACAGCTCAGTAGTCGGTTCCATTAAAGGTGCATTTGTGAGTACAGCCGAACCTCACTATCTATCGCTTTGCTTAGATAACTCATCTTCATTTAAAGTAAATGCGTTAATGTATCATCAAGTTGCTCCATTTCTTTCTGAAAGCACAACAGTTTTAGATTTAACGCTCGCAAGTCAGGATCAACTGGATGAGTTCGTTGAATTTGCAGTGAGTAATATTGGTGCTCCAGCACAATGGTTGTCTGAGTACTTCAGTAATCTAATTAAACGAGAAGAGCTTTGGGGGTATTGGAAGGATGGTAGGTTATTAGCAACGGGTGAGTGTCGCCTATTTGATGAACATCAGACTAAATATGCAGACTTAGGGATGATTGTAGCCGAGTCAGAACGAGGTCAGGGGATTGCCACTCGTGTACTTAACCGTCTACTAAGCTTAGCCAATGAACGTGGTTTAATTCCTGTCTGTTCAACTGAAAGTGGTAACTTGGGTGCTCAAAAAGCGATTCACCGAGCAGGACTAGAGCCTTTAAACCGCATTATCCAGATTGAATTTGACCTCCACAATAGGTAGTTAATGGACAAGCCCTTGCCCTAATCTGGTCAGGGCTTATTTGTGAAAATGCTAACCTAGCATATAGTGATAGTAGATGCCGCGAACTGATTGAGACTATTATGATCCACTGGCTAAGGCCTTCAAAGATATCCGAAGTTGCAAAATACATTGAGTGTTATTGGCTTATTGAAAAGCGTCCCGATGCCAAGAGCTTCGATTACCCGAAACTAAACCCTGATCCATCCGCTCACCTGATCATTTCTCCCGCCAAACAGACCTACCAATACGATATGAACCCTGGAGCGGCTAATGGTAAAGGGAGCCACTGGTTGTTTCCCCATCATAAGACACTTCAACTCGATCACTCAAAACCTTTTGTCTACCTGGGAGTCAAGTTTCATATTGGAGCCTTCTATTCACTGAAACTATTCTCAGGTCAATGGTCAATACTTGATTGCGTTGAAGAAGTTCAGCTAAGTACACTGTTTACTAATCTATGTGAGGGTGAGGTGAAACTGATTGAACTGGCGCGAAGTAATCCAGATTTGTGTTGTAAAAAATTGGATAGTCTGTTTTTGCCGTTGGCTTTGAAAAGCCATGAGGATCAACATAGCCAGATTACACGCAAAGCCCTTCAGGCGCTGGACTCAGGATTAATTTCTGAACTGGGTAACCAGCTATACTGCTCACAACGTACATTAGAAAGAAGCTTCAACAGAGTGACAGGTTTAACGCTAAAACAGTGTCAGTCTATGAATAAACTTGAGGCTATGCTGGAGTACCTTTACCAACGCGATTCAAATGATATCGATTGGGTCGAGATTGCATTTCGGTTTGGTTTCAGCGATCAACCTCACCTCATCCGCTATCTAAAGAAACAAATTGGCCTCACACCTAAAACTTACGAAAAAGAGCGTAGTTTAACTATTGATGTTTATGGCGGTGTTAGCTCTACGTAATCTGTCGGAAATGTTCAATCAAGTCGGCTTGCTGATCAGCACCGAGATCGCATTATAGTCGTGTCCCCGAAGGTGCAAAGCGATCTGTATTACTTTGGTTCGCTCTGGAATTACGTTATAAAAATAAAAAAGTGCTCCCAACCACAGACTAAGAAACAGTCAAGCTCTTAAAAATTTACGCTTTTTTTACGCGATCCCATTTTTCGCATCTGATAGAGTCGCGTTTAAGATTTTCTATTAAATGACCTATATGACAATGAGTTGGCTACAGAAGCGCTATTTACTACCAGCATCGGTATTTATTCTTTCACTGGTTGTCTCATTGGGGATTGATCATTGGCTAGGCTCAGCCATAGCCGTGCTACTTATACTTCAACTTTCTATTGTTGTGATTGCACTCCAATGTCACTCACGGATAGCGTATTTTGCTGCGATTGCCGAAGCCGTCAGTTTCAATTTTTTCTTTACCACACCTCGCTATTCACTCCAGATGTTCCACTTGGATGACATCATCAACTTACTTGTTTTTATTGTGGTTGCCTTTACCACTAGCCAGCTCGCTGAGCGATATCGACGCCAACAAAATGCGCTAGAACAAGTTCAACTGCGCCACCAAATTTTGCTCTCTGTATCCCATGATTTGAGAACGCCGCTCGCAGGAATTATTGGTAATCTTACTACCTTCAAAGAATACCAGATGCAACTGCAAGCCAAAGAAAAGGATGAACTGCTCGACAGTGCAATCAAAGAAAGCCATCGCTTACATCAATACATAGAAAACCTTTTGCAAGCGACGAAATTGCAGCACGGCGTGGTTCGCATCCAGAAGCAACAAGAATCCATAGTACACATTGTAAAAAGTGTCATCGGTCGTTTCTCTTCATCCACCACAAGTATTGAGATGGTCGTCAATGGAGTGGTTTCATTGGTTGATGTCAGTCGGGCTTTACTCGAGCAGGCGTTATTTAATGTGTTGGACAATGCGTTTCGCTATTCCCCCAAAGATAAACAGGTCAGTGTGACAATTTATCAGAGTCAGCAGAATGTGGTGATTGATGTTTACAACCAAGGGCAATCACTGCAACCCGATGAAGCAGAACGAATGTTCGATCTGTTTTATTCAGGCAAGGAAAAAAGAAGTGACGATTCTGGCTCAGGCCTTGGATTGAGTGTGGCAAAAGGTGTGGTCTCAGCCCATCAAGGCCATATCGAATGTGTAGAAGTACAGAAAGGTTGTTTGATTCGGATTTCGCTGCCAAGCAGTCAACAAGGAGAGTAGTAGTGAACTACAAAATACTGGTGGTGGATGATGAGCCTCAAATCCAAACTTTTATGCGCATTTCATTGGCGGCTGAAGGCTTTGATTACGTGGGAGCAGATTCGTTAGCGACGGCGAAAGTGCAATTTGAGCGTATTCAACCGCATGTGGTGGTGCTCGACTTAGGGTTGCCTGATGGCGATGGTATCGAGTTCTTATCGATGATCCGTCAATTAAGTAAAACACCCGTGCTCATACTGACCGCCCGCGATCAGGAAGAAGAGAAGATCCGCTTGCTTGAAGCGGGGGCTAACGACTACCTCAGTAAGCCGTTTGGCATTAAAGAACTCATTGTACGGATCAAGGTACTGCTGAGAGACTTGGTCAGCGAGCATTTCAGCGAAGATATCTTGGGTTTTGGTGCACTCAAGCTACAAAAAAGTACCCATCAATGCTGGCTTTCTGGTACAGAAGTGATTCTGACCAAAAAGGAGTTTGCGTTTTTTGAAATGCTCATGATTACACCAGGGCAACTTGTGAAGCAAACAGACTTGCTGAGAGAGGTGTGGGGCGAAAGCCATACCGACGATACCCATTATCTGCGAGTACTGGTTAGCCAGTTGCGCAAAAAACTCAACGACAGTGCAGACGAACAACAGCTCATTAAAACCGAATCAGGGATCGGCTACCGTTTAGGCTTGATGGAGCCTCCTCGTGATTAATATCAAGAATACACTTCGATTATTAGTCATGCCTATGCTTTGGATGGGGATTGTACAAGGCACGTTTGGCCTGTTATCTCTGTTTGTATTTCAAGATCGTATATCCAGTGACTTTTTCTCCCCTTCGGTCGTGATGATAGTCAGCGCCTTTTTATTGTCCGTTTTATTGCGAAAAAGTGAACTGCATAAAGTCACCTTTCGAGATGCGTTAATGTTTGCCAGTTTAACCTGGGTCTTAACGGGTTTTTTAGGGGCGCTACCGATTCATTTAGTTACTCAGGTGAGCATGACAGATGCGGTATTTGAGTCTATCAGCGCCTTAACGACGACGGGAGCAACAGTTTTGACGGGATTAGATGAGATGCCGAAGTCTTTTCTGCTGTATCGCCAATTTCTTCAGTGGATGGGCGGGCTGGGTGTGGTGATTTTTGTCGTTGCGGTGTTGCCTATGCTCAATGTTGGTGGAATGCGGCTGCTTAAGGCCGAAACACCAGGCCCAATCAAGGATGATAAGTTATCACCACGTATTTCTAAATCCGCCCATTATCTTTGGGGCGTGTATCTTTCGATTACCTTAGCGTGTGCGCTGGCTTATTATCTTGCTGGGATGTCCGCCTACGATGCTATCGCGCACAGTTTCACCACCGTTTCAACAGGGGGATTCTCGACACACGATGCCAGTATGTGGCATTTTGAAAGCCACCTTATCCTTATGTTGTCCAACATTTTTATGATGTTGGGAGCGATAAGTTTTGGCCTTCATTTCCGTGTGTTTCGAAATGGCTTTGCAGGGTTACGTCTGTATGCTTCCGATGAAGAGTCGAGAGTCTTTATTCTTACCGCGATCACACTCTCTTTCGTCTTAGGCTGGTACCTCTTTAGCCATTCAGCCTACGATAATTTCCTTACTTCGATCAGCTTTGCCATGTTCAGTGTTATCTCATTTATGACCAGTACAGGCTTTGGTGCGGCAGATTTAGGCAGTTGGCCCTCTGCAACCGCGCTGTTTTTAGTGTTTTGTGCCTATCTCGGCGGATGCTCAGGTTCAACGGCTGGGGGAAACAAGTTCGCTAGAGACATCATCACCTTTAAAGTTATACGACGAGAAATTCACCAACTGACTTACCCTAAAGCGATATTACCTATCCGCTATCAAGGGCGAGTAGTGACATCTGATGTCACTAATGCGGTCATGGCTTTTATGTCTCTTGCGGTTTTAACCACAGTGATATTCACCTTATTAATGATGGCGACAGGTTTAGATTTTTGGTCTGCATTTACCGCCGTTGCGGCTTGTATCAATGTGCTCGGCCCTGGTTTTGGTCAAGTTGGTAGCAATTTTCAACCTGTCAGTGATTCAGGCATTTGGCTCTTAAATCTGGCAATGATTTTGGGTCGCTTAGAATACTTTACGGTTCTGGCGATGTTACTCCCGCACTTTTGGAAAAAATAATAAAGGTATTATCATGGCACATTTTACTGTCATTGGACTTGGGCGTTTTGGCATTGCGGCCAGCCTCGAACTCATTCATCTTGGGCATACTGTAACTGGAGTCGATCGAGATCCTAAATTGGTCGAGAAATACGTTGAAGAACTCACTCAAGCGGTTATCTGTGATTCCACCGATGAAGGTGCGCTACGAGAGCTGGATTTAGCCAATAGTGAAGCCGTATTAATCGCCATTGGCGAAGATATGCAGTCCAGCTTATTGTGTACATTGGCACTTAAAAATCTAGGTGTTAAAGAAATATGGGTGAAAGCCAGTACTAAAGCACATCATACTATTGTGTCAAAATTGGGCGTACAACGGATCATTCACCCTGAAGAAGAAATGGGGATACGAGTTGCACAGGCGCTCAATTACCCTATGGTCAATAATTACCTTGCGATTGGGCATGGACTCTATGTAGTCGAAATTCACATCAAATCGACATTACATGAATCCCCGCTTTCTCAAGTTTTAGGTGATGCAAGAGGGAGTGTTAAAGCCGTCTTAGTCAAGCGAGATCAGGATGTCATCGTTGACGTGAAAGAGAGTTTTTTTCTAAAAGCGAACGATATTATTTTGCTGTGTGGTACGCGGTCCGAGTTAAAATATTTAGCCCCAAGGTTGGTGTAACATGGTGTTGTGGCATCCCTCGATCTCGCCGATTGAACGTAAACCCAAAGCAGGAAAGAAGTTACTAGGCGCTCCACCGCTGATTTTGAGCGGCAGTTTCCTGTTACTGATATTACTAGGCACGGCCTTATTAAAATTACCCATCGCAACTCATGAACCGATTGGTTGGATACAAGGCCTTTTCACTGCAACCTCTGCTGTAACGGTGACGGGTTTAGTCGTGGTTGATACGGGGACGCAATTTACGGTGTTTGGTCAGACAGTCATTGCATTGCTTATTCAATGTGGTGGTCTCGGATTGATGACGTTTGCGATTGTGACTTTGATTACCCTAGGCGGTAAAATAGGTTTTTTGGAACGCACGGTTGCAAGAGAAGCGTTCAATCAAACCGATTCATCGACGTTAGCCGCGACCGCTAAATCGGTATTGGTATTTGCGCTCGTTGTAGAATTGATTGGAATGGCAATATTAGCACTATACTGGAGTCCAGAGCTTGGCTGGAAAACGAGCTTGTTTCACAGTTTCTTTTATACAGTAAGCGCATTTAATAATGCGGGCTTTGCTTTAAGTGCAGACAGCCTAAGGCCTTATGTCGATGATCCTGTCGTGAATTTAACTATTACAGGGTTATTTATTATTGGTGGTTTAGGGTTTTCAGTCTGGATGGATTTAAAACGCCATCGCTGTTGGTCAAAATTAACCGTGTACAGCCGAATGATGATACTGGGAACCATCATGATTAATGGGGTAGCCCTCATTGCGATTTATCTGATTGAATATGACAATCCCCATACTTTGGCACCCTTGAGTGAATCTGGAAAATGGTTAGCTTCTTGGTTTCAAGCCGTAACACCGAGAACTGCGGGCTTCAATACGCTGGCTATTGACCAACTCGAAGATGCCACAACCGCGATTATTCTGGTGCTGATGTTCATTGGTGGTGGCTCTTTGAGTACCGCAAGCGGTATCAAAGTTGTGACCTTCATGGTGCTGATTTTATCGACTTACGCTTATTTACGCCGTGACGAGCAAGTCTATGTCTTTAAACGTGAAATAGCGAAAGATACCATCAGTAAAGCACTCGCACTGACCATGATTTCGGTTGTAGTGACTTGGTTGGCCATCTTTGCATTATTACTGAGTGAAGATGCACCGATGATAGACGTGGTCTTTGAAGCAGTTTCTGCATTAGGTACTGTGGGGTTATCTCGTGGCTTAACAGGTCAGCTATCAGCATCGGGTGAGCTGATTATCATCTTTATGATGTATATGGGAAGATTGGGACCATTAACCTTGGCGTACTTTTTAGCCAGTCCGAGGCAGAAAAAATTACGTTTTGCGGAGACAAAATTAGCCATTGGATGAGGCTTATAACATCAACACAAGGAAGTGAACGTAGGTCTAACGAATCAACACCTAGAGCCGATGCCAACAACAATAAGCTTTAATTGCTATTACTAGAGAATGAGAACGTATTATTACTGGCGTATTGTTTGCCTTATAAATTGTAATACTTGTCAAAAAAACGTGCCTTCTTCCCATACTTAAAAGTGGGACTTGCGTTTTTTCTTATCAAGAATCCGTAAACGTCTCATTGAATATGAAATTTTTTGTAAGATTATTCATCTCTACTCCGTCTAACAAATAGAGAAGACAGAGAGGACGAATTTATGTGTAGCACACCGAGAAATGATCCATCCAAACCCATGCCACGCTCGAATCCTTTTGTTCATGACATGGTTTTAGGTTCCGAGCAGCGACAAAGATTTGCTGAGGTCGCCAATAGAGCGTTTGAAAGAAGAGAGGCAAAGAGAAAACAAATGCGTCAAAAGCAGAGTGTAAAACCTCAAAAAAGAGGAGTTCTAACGCTGATCTTAGCGTGGTTTCGATAGTAAAAGCCGCCAGTGTCGTTGTTTTTGATTTCACTTCATCACAATTGAGATCAAAAAGTGATTATATGTTGAA
>NZ_CAWNHY010000036.1:0-9550 GCF_963874335.1 Vibrio sp. V10_P2A27P122
GCGGAAGATTTCTCGGGTAACTACATTCACTATGGTGTGCGTGAATTCGGTATGACGGCCATCATGAATGGTATCGCGCTGCACGGTGGCTTCGTTCCTTACGGCGCAACCTTCCTGATGTTTATGGAATACGCCCGTAATGCAATGCGTATGGCCGCGCTGATGAAGATTCAGAACATCCAAGTCTACACTCATGACTCGATTGGCTTGGGTGAAGATGGCCCAACCCATCAACCGGTTGAGCAAGTGGCTTCACTGCGTTTGACACCGAACATGAGCACATGGCGTCCGTGTGACCAAGTGGAATCAGCCGTCGCATGGAAGTTGGCGATTGAGCGTAAAGATGGCCCATCAGCGCTGATTTTCTCTCGTCAAAACCTAGCGCAGCAGCCACGCAGTGAAACGCAAGTTGCGGATATCGCGAAAGGTGGTTACATCCTAAAAGAGTGCGCTGGTCAGCCTGAGCTTATCCTGATTGCCACTGGCTCTGAAGTTGAACTGGCGGTAAAAGCCGCAGAGCAACTTACAGCAGAAGGTAAGAAAGTGCGCGTAGTTTCGATGCCATCGACCGATGCGTTTGATAAACAAGACGCAGCTTACCGCGAAGCCGTACTACCAGCAGCCGTGACTAAGCGTATTGCAATTGAAGCAGGTATCGCCGACTTCTGGTACAAGTACGTTGGTTTTGGCGGCAAGATCATCGGTATGACTACCTTTGGTGAGTCAGCACCGGCGGATCAACTGTTCAAAATGTTCGGCTTTACGACTGAAAACGTGGTGAAACAAGCACAAGAGCTGCTTGCTTAAGTCTTCTTATTTTTAATGCAAAAGCCCAGCGAGTCATTCGCTGGGCTTTTTTGATCTTGATGTTTATGGTGCTTTCCATTCCTCAGGACAGGCTTGACGTAGCGCGTCGATAAACAGACGCAGTTTGAGCGGATGTCTGCCTGCTGGATAATGACAACTAATTTCAGTGGGTGGCGACAACCATTCTGGCAAACATGCTTGCACACTGTTTGGGTGCGCTTGTTCAAAGCCTTTGGCAAACCATGTCGGCAGTAAGCCGATGCCTCTTCCTTTGGCTATTGCATCCGCTTGCATAGCTAAATTATCACTCTGCAAGCGGCTTGTGAGCGCAGGTAAAAGATAGCTGCCGTGAATAGGATGGATGAGAGCCAAAGCTTCTTGGCGAAAAGCGATAAAATCAATCCAAGGATGTTTGACTAGATCTTGTGGATGCTCTGGCATGTCGTTATTGGCAAGATAGTGTGGCGACGCATAAGGTGAATATTGCCAATGGCCGAGCAATTCACGTCTCCAGCCTTGTTGAGCAAACGGGCCAATCCAAATCAGTAAATCAGGCTCAAGATGAGACTCTTCTGCCACATATTGGCTGTAGAGTCGAATGTTGATTTCGGTGTGGGTTTGCATGAATTCATCCAATACATTGCTCAACCAGCCACGAATTAAGTTCGGATGAACCACCAAGGTCATTTCACCGCTGATTTGGTTATTAAACTCTTGCAGTGCTTCATGGCTTTTTTCTGCTAATTCAAGCAGTTGTTCTGTATAAACTGCAAAAACTTGCCCAGCTTTAGTCAAAGTTAGACGGTTGCCTTGCCGAGCAATTAAGGCTTGTCCGAGATCGTTTTCCAAAGACGCCAAACGTCGACTGAGGGTGGACTTAGGCTGTTCCAGCGCTTTCGCCGCCGCAGTCAGGCTTTTGTATTGACAGAGAGCATGGAAAGCTTTGATCGCACTGAAATCATGCATAAGTAAAATGGCCTTTTAATCTAATCATCACTGTGTTCCATATTCGGTATCGACCATTCCATCTGTCTATCTATCTCAATCATCAAAATTATGAATAATCCACTCCTGAAATTAATAATCATTATCATTTAAGGAGTGGTACATGTCCAGACTCAATCCGCTGAATGTTGCAATTACTGCAGCGCTCGGGTTATTCACCTCATCACACGTGTTCGCTGAAGAAATTCAATCTTATGAGAAATTAGTGGTGACGGCGGCTGGTTTTGAACAAACACAAGCGCAGGCTCCAGCGAGTATCAGTGTGATTACACGAGAAGAGTTGCAATCACGTTATTATCGTGATGTAACCGATGCACTGCGCAGTGTGCCGGGCGTGTTGGTGACTGGAGGTGGTGACAAAACAGACATCAGCTTGCGCGGTATGAGTTCAAACTACACCTTGATGTTAGTCGATGGTAAGCGTCAATCTTCACGTCAAACTCGACCAAATAGTGATGGCCCAGGTATTGAGCAGGGATGGATGCCACCACTGCAAGCCATTGAACGAATTGAAGTGATTCGTGGCCCAATGTCGACTTTGTATGGTTCAGATGCCATTGGTGGTGTGATCAACATCATCACACGAAAAGATAATCAAGAGTGGTCAGGCAGTGTTCAGTTGGATACGGTTTTCCAAGAAAATCGCGATTCTGGCGATCAGAACAGCGTCAACTTCTTCCTGACAGGGCCACTGGCCGACAATCTTTCTCTGCAAGTTTATGGACAGAGTACCGAACGCGATGAAGATAAGATTGAACGTGGCTACCAAGACAAAAGCTTAAAAAGTTTAACTTCAAAGTTGAACTACCAACTTAATGAGCAGCATGATCTGACTTTTGAAGTGGGCACTTCCGCACAAGATCGCCGAGGCAATGTAGGGTTATCCGTGCCAACGACAGGTTGTAAAGGTGGGTGCGAAGACAGCTTAAACGAATACCGTAGAACCTATATTTCCCTTTCTCACCAAGGGGATTGGGGCGACTATGGTGTGTCGGATACTTATGTCCAACGTGAAGTAAGTAACAATAAAAGCCGTGAGATGGAGATCATCAATACGGTGGCTAAATCAAGCTTAGTGGTGCCATTGACTAACAATACGGCAACCGTAGGCATTGAGGCTTCACATTCAAAGTTAGAAGATTTTACCTCAAATAAAGCCTCTGATTTAACTCAGATTGAAAGCACTCAATGGGCGGCGTTTGTTGAAGACGAGTGGCGCATGACCGAGTCATTTAACCTAACCTTAGGTGGCCGTGTTGACCACGATGAAAATTATGGTTCTCATTTTAGCCCAAGAGCGTATGGCGTGTGGACCATCAATCCAGCGTGGATTCTGAAAGGTGGCGTGGCCACGGGTTTCCGTTCACCGCAGCTCAGAGAAGTCACGCCAAATTGGGCGCAAGTGAGTGGTGGCGGTAATATCTACGGCAACCCAGATTTAAAACCCGAAACTTCAATCAACAAAGAGTTGGGGTTGATGTACCAAAATGGAGCGGGTCTTAACGCGAGTTTGACTTTCTTCCATAATGATTTCAAAGACAAAATTACCCGTGTTGTGTGCCCAAGTAACGTCTGTACTGCAGGCCCGAACGAGTGGGGCTCTGATCCCACTTATCGAGTGAACGTTGATGAAGCGTACACGCGTGGGGTTGAAAGTACGCTCGGTTTGCCTATCACAGAAACGGTTTATTTCAACGCGAGCTATACCTTTACTGACTCAGAGCAAAAAACC
This sequence comes from Vibrio sp. V10_P2A27P122, assembly GCF_963874335.1. Lineage (NCBI taxonomy): Bacteria > Pseudomonadati > Pseudomonadota > Gammaproteobacteria > Vibrionales > Vibrionaceae > Vibrio > Vibrio sp. V10_P2A27P122. Next base: position 3,545 of record NZ_CAWNHY010000036.1, read on the forward strand.
GGAAAATATCAAGGTATGCCACTTGAGCAACAACCTGAACATCGCTTCAGCGCTGATATTGATTGGCAAGCGACTGACAACTTGAGCAGTTGGTTGAAGCTGACTTATCGTGGAAAAGAGAGCAACCCAGTCACTGGTCCTTCTCGTAGCAGCTTGATTGAGCCAGCTTATCAGTTCATCGATACTGGCATAACTTACGCGCTTTCTTCTCAAGTAAGCTTGAAAGGTGCGATTTACAATCTACTCGATGAAGAAATTTCATACCAAGAATATGGCTATGTAGAAGATGGACGTCGTTATTGGTTAGGTATTGACGTTAACTTTTAAACCATCAATACCGCAAATGAAATGGCTCCCGTTTGGTGAGCCATTTTTTATGGTCACCTTTCTTGTCGTAGCCGCCGTTGCTTGTACCTTGAGTCTGTTTAGAAACGGAATCTTTTGCGACAACTGATGGCTTGGGGTGTTGCTCTTGGTCGCTATCGGTTACTATCTGTACCACGAAAAAAGTTAAGACGATGGAATGATGCTTAAAGTCGCGATCAATGGTTTTGGGCGTATCGGGCGCAACGTGCTGCGTGCGATATATGAAAGTGGAAAAAGTCAGCAGATAAAAGTGGTGGCGGTGAATGAGCTGGCGCTACCTGATGCCATGGCGCACCTACTGCAATACGACACTACTCATGGTCGATTTGGTAAAAAGATCACCAATGATCAAGAGCATATCTATGTTCATCATGGGCTGGATGAGTATGACTCGATTCGAATTTTGCACCTTAGTGAAATCAAACTTCTGCCATGGCGCGATTTAGGCGTTGATATTGTGCTCGACTGCACGGGTGTGTACGGCTCAAAAGCCGATGGTTTGGAGCACATTGAGGCAGGCGCAAAGAAGGTACTCTTTTCACATCCAGGCTCACATGATCTCGATAATACAATCATTTATGGGGTCAACCATGAGACGCTAACCGCAGAACACCGCATTGTGTCAAACGGATCCTGTACTACCAACTGCATTGTACCGATTATTAAAGTGCTTGATGAAGCGTTTGGTATCGATTCAGGAACCATTACCACCATTCACTCGTCAATGAATGATCAACAAGTGATCGATGCCTACCACACCGATTTGCGTCGAACACGTTCTGCAAGCCAATCCATCATTCCAGTGGACACCAAGTTGCACAAAGGAATTGAAAGGATCTTTCCGAAATTTTCTAACAAATTTGAAGCGATATCAGTGCGCGTACCGACAGTTAATGTCACCGCGATGGATTTGAGTGTCACAATTAATACAAATGTGAAAGTTAATGACGTAAATCAAACCATTGTTAACGCATCTCAGTGTACATTACGTGGCATTGTTGACTATACTGAAGCTCCGCTTGTTTCCATCGATTTTAACCACGATCCCCATAGTGCGATTGTTGATGGTTCACAAACAAGAGTGAGCAACGGGCAGCTTGTTAAAATGCTCGTTTGGTGTGATAACGAATGGGGCTTTGCGAATCGCATGCTGGATACGGCACTCGCAATGCAAGCATCCGAGTAGTAGCAGGATGATGGAGATTTATTTATTTTCAAGCTTGAAATAAATAACCCAAATCTCCATATCGATAACCAGTTTGAAGAATTTATAGGCTCGGCAAGGTTGCCGGGTTTCCAAAAACTTTATTTATTAATATTTGAGAGGACAAACCATGTCTGTAATCAAGATGACCGACCTGGACCTAGCAGGTAAACGCGTATTTATCCGTGCTGACCTAAACGTACCAGTGAAAGATGGCAAAGTAACTTCTGATGCACGTATTCTTGCATCGCTACCAACAATTCAGCACTGCCTAGCGGCGGGCGCTAAAGTGATGGTTACTTCTCACCTAGGTCGTCCAACTGAAGGCGAATACGCGGAAGAGTTCTCTCTACTACCAGTGGTTAATTACCTGAACGACGCGCTAGATTGCGAAGTGAAACTGGCAAAAGATTACCTAGATGGCCTAGAGCTAAACGCAGGTGAGCTTGTTGTTCTAGAAAACGTTCGCTTTAACAAAGGCGAGAAAAAGAACGAAGAAGAACTATCTAAAAAGTACGCCGCTCTTTGCGACGTATTTGTGATGGATGCATTTGGTACGGCTCACCGTGCACAAGCCTCAACTCACGGCATTGGTATGCAAGCACCTATCGCTTGTGCTGGTCCACTATTGGCAGCAGAACTTGAAGCACTAGGCAAAGCCATGGATAACCCAGAGCGTCCATTGGTAGCTATCGTTGGTGGCTCAAAAGTATCTACTAAACTAACGGTTCTAGAATCGCTATCTAAAATTGCTGACCAACTGGTTGTTGGCGGTGGTATTGCTAACACTTTCATTGCAGCAGCAGGCCACAACGTAGGTAAGTCTCTATATGAAGCAGACTTGCTTGAAACGGCTAAAAAGTTGATGAAAGAGTGTTCTATTCCAGTAGCAACAGATGTTGCTTGTGCAAAAGCCTTTGATGAAAACGCAGAAGCGGAAATCAAAAACGTGGCGGATGTTCAAGATGACGATATGATTTTCGACCTAGGTCCAGACTCAACCGCACAACTGGCTGAAATCATCGCTAACGCAAAAACCATTCTATGGAACGGTCCTGTTGGCGTATTTGAATTCAAAAACTTCGAAGCAGGTACAAAAGGTATCTCTGAAGCGATTGCGAAATCTGCAGGTTTCTCAGTGGCTGGTGGTGGTGACACACTAGCGGCAATCGACAAGTTCGGTATCAAAGCCGACGTATCTTACATCTCTACTGGCGGCGGTGCATTCCTTGAGTTTGTTGAAGGTAAAGTACTACCAGCGGTTGAAATGCTAGAAGCACGCGCGAAAGCTTAATGACTAATGAAAGCGGGAGTGATTCCCGCTTTCTTGTTTGCTGCACGTGTGTTTTTATTCTGATAGAATGACGCCAGTTGTGAGCAAACGTTTGCAAGAATTTAAACTTAACTGTTTTATTTTTAAAACGATAGAAAAAATAGGATCAAATCCATGTCTAAGATCTTCGATTTCGTAAAACCAGGCGTAATTTCTGGCGATGACGTACAGAAAGTATTTGAAGTTGCAAAACAAAATAACTTTGCTCTTCCTGCAGTAAACGTAGTGAACACTGACTCTATCAATGCGGTTCTTGAAGCTGCATCTAAAGTGAAAGCGCCAGTGGTTGTTCAGTTCTCTAACGGTGGCGCGGCTTTCTTTGCTGGTAAAGGCGTTAAACTTGCTGGTCAAGGTGCACAAATCCTAGGTGCGGTTGCTGGCGCGAAATATGTTCACGCTGTAGCAGAAACTTACGGTGTGCCTGTTATTCTTCACACTGACCACGCTGCGAAGAAACTACTTCCTTGGATCGACGGTCTACTAGACGCAGGCGAAGAGTTCTTCGCTCAAACTGGTAAGCCTCTATTCTCTTCTCATATGCTAGACCTTTCTGAAGAGTCTCTAGAAGAGAACGTTGAAACTTGTGCGAAATACCTAGAGCGTATGGCTAAAATGGGTATGACTATCGAGATCGAACTGGGTTGTACTGGTGGCGAAGAAGACGGCGTTGACAACTCAGACATGGATTCATCTGAGCTGTACACTTCTCCTGAAGACGTAGCTTACGCTTACGAGAAATTGAGCGCAGTGAGCCACCGTTTCACTATCGCAGCTTCTTTCGGTAACGTACACGGTGTTTACCAAGCGGGTAACGTGGTACTGACTCCAACTATCCTACGTGATTCACAAGCGTATGTTTCTGAGAAATTTGGCCTTCCAGCGAACTCTCTAAACTTCGTATTCCACGGTGGTTCTGGTTCTTCTGAAGCCGAGATCAAAGAGTCAATCAGCTATGGTGTTATCAAAATGAACATCGATACTGATACTCAGTGGGCAACTTGGGACGGTATCCGTCAGTACGAAGCTGAAAATCATGATTACCTACAAGGTCAAATTGGTAACCCTACGGGTGAATCTGCGCCAAACAAGAAATACTACGATCCACGCGTATGGCTACGTGCTGGTCAAGCATCGATGGTTGCTCGTTTAGAGAAAGCCTTCGCTGACCTTAATGCGATCGACGTACTATAAGTTCATTTATCTGGACTAAGTGATGAACCCGCTCAATGAGCGGGTTTTTTTATGGCCGAGATTCAGACAAAATGACTGGCGGATTGTTAAAATATTGCTTAACCTCTAACAAGCTCATATCAATGCTTCCAAGTAACTATTTGTTTTGTCAGTGTTTACATAAAACTGACTTTGCAACATAACCAAAGTGAGATATTGTGCCAAAAAACTGACACTCTGCTGTCAGTCGTTTTTTGTCTTTGATGTTCAGTGGTAACAACATTCAAAATGATTTTATAAAGAGGAAATGTAATATGTCAGGTGAATCAATGGGCATCGAAGCTCCATTAGTCGATGGTTTAGCGCAAGCCAATACTTGGCTGACCAATAATTCAGATCTTTTGATACAATACGGCGTCAATATTATTTCCGCTATTCTGATCCTATTTATTGGTAACATTGTTGTTAAAGCTGTCGCTGGAAGTGTTGCCAAGGCTCTGAAAAAGAAAGACATGGACAAAGCAGTTGTTGAGTTTGTTCATGGTCTAGTCCGTTATACGCTATTTGTGGTGGTATTAATTGCCGCTTTAGGTCGCATTGGTGTGCAAACCGCTTCTGTTGTGGCCATTATCGGTGCGGCTGGTTTGGCGGTTGGTTTAGCGCTACAAGGCTCCCTATCAAACTTTGCTGCGGGCGTTTTGATTGTGGCATTCCGCCCATTTAAATCCGGTGATTACGTGGAAGTGAGTGGTACTGCTGGATCGGTTGAATCGATTCAAATTTTTTCAACAGTACTGCGCACGCCTGACAATAAAATGGTGATTGTGCCTAATGGTTCGATCATCAGTGGCCCAATTGTTAACTATTCACGCCATGACACTCGTCGTATTGATTTGGTGATTGGTGTTTCTTATAAGTCCAATCTGCAAAAAACCAAGGAAGTGCTGGCTAAAGTAGTCGCGGCAGAGCCTCGTTTGTTGAAAGATCCTGCACCGACTATTGGTGTAATGGCCTTGGCCGATTCTTCAGTCAATTTTGTGGTTCGCCCTTGGGTGAAAACGGCAGAGTATTGGGCTGTTTATTTTGATTTGTTACAAGCCATCAAAGAAGAGTTGGATAAAGAAGGTATTGAGATCCCATTCCCACAAATGGATGTTCATCTGAATAAAATGAATTAATTCATTTTCAATCAAGTGAAAAGGGCATGAAATGATTATTCAGTTTATGCCCTTTCTTTTTGTTGGTTATATACTTACACCAGATATTGAATTGCCAGCCCTTTTGCAAGGATAAAGGCGATGCTAAACATCATTGCGGCCACGGCCATGTCTATTCCTTTCTTCACGTTAGGCTTTGAGAGCGTCGGCCCCAGTTTCGCAGCACCAATTGATAAAGAATAAAACCATACAAAAGAGGCCATCATGGTTCCTAGCGCAAACGCGATGCGATCATGGCCTTCAAACTGACCACCAATCGATCCCAAAATCACAACCGTATCTAAGTATAAATGTGGGTTAAGCACAGTAACGGCTAACGCGCCCAAAATAACCGTTCGTTTACCACGTGCGATCACTTCGCCATCCGATTCATTAGTGCTTGTTGAAGTGAAGGCACTCCTTAAAGAAAGAAATCCATAAAATGAGAGAAAAGCAACACCGCCTAAGGTAACCGAGGTCAGTAAGATTTCGTTACTTGAGAGTAGGGCACCGCCACCAAATATACCCAGAGAAATAAAAATCACATCCAGTAGACTACAGATGGTCGCCGTCGTTAAGTGGTGATTGCGCTTAATTCCTTGGTTTAGCACATAGGCATTTTGTGCACCAATAGGAATAATCATCGTTGCACCTAATCCAAAACCTTGTAGCAAAATCCACACATTCACAGCTCACCTCATCGTAATAATTCAATACAGTGAGCGCACAATAGCGAG
>NZ_CAWNHY010000037.1:0-9203 GCF_963874335.1 Vibrio sp. V10_P2A27P122
GTATTGTTCATAAACGAGATGAATAAATTAGAGTTTAAGCTCTATTTTGTTTGTGATAACTTCGCGGATGGTTTGTTTCCGATAACGTTCAACTAGTGGTATGATGAGTCCCATTCGACCCAAATAAATAGAAAACTGGATAAGTACTTAATGGTCATTAAGGCAAAAAGCCCAGCAGGTTTTGCTGAAAAATACATAATTGAGAGCATTTGGAATGGTCGCTTTGCACCGGGTTCTATCTTACCTGCAGAGCGCGAACTTTCAGAATTAATTGGTGTAACACGTACAACGCTTCGAGAAGTATTACAACGCTTAGCCCGTGATGGTTGGTTGACTATACAGCATGGTAAGCCAACAAAAGTAAACCAATTTATGGAAACTTCCGGTTTACACATATTAGATACATTAATGACGCTCGATGCTGAAAATGCCACCAGTATTGTGGAAGACTTACTTGCGGCTCGGACAAATATTAGCCCCATATTTATGCGTTATGCATTTAAAGTGAACAAAGAGCCTGCCGAGCGCACTATTACTAATGTTATCGAAAGCTGTGAAGCACTATTAAGTGCCAAATCTTGGGATTCTTTTATGGAGTTATCTCCTTATGCACAGAAAATCCAACAGCATATTAAAGATGATGGTGAGAAAGACGAATATAAACGTCAGCAAATATTGATTGCGAAAACCTTTAACTTTTACGATTACATGTTATTTCAGCGTTTAGCGTTTCACTCAGGAAATCAAATTTATGGTTTGATTTTTAATGGGCTAAAGAAATTATATGACCGAGTCGGCAGCTATTATTTCTCTAATCCAGAAGCACGCGAGTTAGCCTTGCAGTTTTACCGTGAATTATTAGCAGTATGTGAAAGTGGCAATCGTGAGCAGTTGCCGATTGTGATCCGTCATTACGGTATTGACAGCGCTCACATATGGAATCAAATGAAAACAACGTTACCGACAAATTTTACAGAAGATGATCATTAGAAAATTCGTTTTACTGTAAAAAAAGCCCGTATGAAACGGGCTTTTTTGTAGGTTAGATATCTTCGTTACCACCCGCTTCTTTAAACCAAGCGGCTAAATGTAATTTTAAATCTTTCAGTTCATCTGGGCCGATTAAGGCTAACCCTAAATCTTCTGCACGAGTAATGTCATTATGGCGGAGTGGGCGAAAGCTCACGAGCATAGCGCGAGCTTGTAGGCCACCAAGCAAATCACGTAATGATTCTAGCTTATAAAGTGTATCATCGCCGTCATCACGCATACCTTTCGTTTTACATTCAATAATATGCAGTTTGTTATTCACCACTGTAGCGACATCGAGTTCATTTCTGACTTCTCGCTCACCTAATTGACGGTAGACTTGAACATTCAAAGAGCGATCTTGAATGGTAGGCATATCATCTTGGATCTGCCTTATTGTACTGTGCACTAATGTTTCTAACCATTCTCCATTGGAAAATCGGCGCGCATCTTCGTTGGCGAAGGTTAAAATGCCATTTTGATAGGTGGCGATTTGTGCTTCGACCAGATCGGTCAACAGAAGATGAAGTTCACGATAGCCTTGTTGTTTTTCTGAAAGTGCAACATCTAGCCGCTGCTCTTTGCGGCACGTCGTCGCTAAATAGTTTAATGTGGCTAAACCAGGACCAAGTTCTAATGCATTACTTGCCCAGCGCTCGCCGAGTTCGTAAAGTTTTTGGTCAAGTTGTGGCGGAATATGATGCTCACTAAATTCACCCCGTGCGCCAAAAATGGTTAAGTAGTCTGAAATGGTAATGTGGTCTTGCACTTGGGTATTATTTTGACCATCGGGATAAAGCCAACACAACTGATCACTGTTCGGTTCGACGACAAAAATAGGCCATTGATAGCTACGGAACACCTCATAAACGGATAATAAACGATGTCTCAAACCACAACTTGCGTTCAGCTTGACTTCGTCGTATCTGGTTTTCAAATCTTCCGCTAAAAACTGGATAGCTTGTTTGATTGCTGAGGTATTGGAACCCGATGGGATTTCAAAAAACTCAGAAGTGATATCGCGCTGACTCAATACCGAGTGTAAACGTAAATACATTGATTTTTGGTCTTGATCACCGATGAAGACAATGTGCGAACTTACCGTTCGATTATCAAGCAGGGGAGTAACCAAGCGAATAGGGTCTTGGTCGATAATGCCAACATGAACAGCCATAGATCATCCTCATGTTTGGCTTGCAAAGAGTAGGAGGTAGATAATAATGCGCAAGCCGATAGTTATCATATAACGATGTGGCATCAAAAAAACAAGGGCGACTTTAGATTAAAAGCCGCCCTTGAGACATAATTTACACGTAACTTACAAATGGGGTTGAGTTTGTTAACGGTCACTCATAATGTAAAACGATGGACTAATTCATTCTGCTGATTAGCAAGCTGAGTTAGGTTGGCGCTTGCCTGTGCAATTTGAGACATGGCTTGATAGCTACCATCAGCGATTAAATTAATATCCTCGATACTGCGTGCAATGTCACCAGTTGTTTCACTTTGCTCGGCGGCCGCCTGTGTAATATGAGTACTCATCTGACTGATTTCTAGAATTAACGCTTGGATCTCTTCCATTGCGCTATTCGCCGTTGATGCTTGCTCGACAGAAAGTTCCATATCAGTCATGCAGCTTTCAATAACAGTACTGGCAGAAGATGAGCTGGATTGCAAGTTGCTGATCATACTTTCAATTTCAGACGTCGAATCTGTTGTGCGTTTTGCCAAAACACGAACTTCGTCAGCTACGACTGCAAACCCGCGCCCTTGCTCTCCAGCACGAGCAGCTTCGATCGCGGCATTGAGCGCCAATAAGTTGGTTTGTTCTGCAATATTACGAATCACATCCAAGATAGAACCAATTTGGCTGCTCATCTTTTGTAGTTCACCGACAGCATCAACCGATTGATTTAAGCGAGTCTCCAATTGATTAATAGTAGTGATATTGTCACTCATAATTTTACGGCCCGATTCAGAAGCTGATTCAACTTTCTGCACCATCTCTAGCGAACTTTGAGCACTTTGCGCTACTTCTTGTACTGAATGAGCCATTTCCGTCATTGCGGTTGCCACGCTCGCGGTTTGCTCACGTTGGGTGCTGAGTTGTGACTGTGCTTTTGAAGAGGTGGTTTGGTTGTGGTTAGCTGTGTTGGTTAAATTTTCAGAAGCATCATTCAACTGCACCAAAATATGGTGCAAATTATCTGCTAGCGAATTGATGTGGCCACTTAAGCGACTAAACTCGTTGTTGTAACGAATTTCAATGCGTTGTGTCATATCTCCTTTTGTCAGCCCTTCTAGCGTTTTGAGTATACGATTTAACGGCTCACGAACACTTTGCGCAATGTGGTAACCAATACCCGTAGCCACTAGCACAACCGCAATACCAATCACGATCGCTTTAATAACTCCTTGCTTATAGACTTCCCCGGCTTCTCGCAGAGAGGCATTTAAACCGTCGGTCGCAGTATCGTTAAAAGAGTCTAAAATCGTCATTGCTTTATCGACCTCGATGGCCAAATTCGCAATGTTTTCATAAAGGGCTGTTTTCGCTAGTAAGTAACTATTGTGTTGATCAAGCACACCACCCTTTTGCCCAATATCTTGAGAGAATTTTTGGACGAGATCGTCAAAGGTTTTTTTCAGCTCAGGTAGCTGGGTCGATAAGCCTCGGTAAGCGTAGTTGAGGTGCGTGACCGCTTTTTTATTCATGGTGACGGCCTTGTCAACAAAGGCGACATCCGAACTGGCCAAAGCGTCTGAAGTGATTAATTCCGCATCTTTCAATTTAATGAAATAACTTTTCGCCATGACTTTAACTGAAATGCTATTTTGCCCATCGACAAAATCTTTCATTCCTGTGCTTAAATCGGCATGAAGTCTTTGAAATTCACGAGTTGATTTTTGCACTTGAGCTTGCGCCTCAAACATCGCCTGATAATTATTCATGGCTTGTTCTGCTTCTGAAAAGTAGCGGAGTTCCATCTGTTTAAGTTGGCTTATCCGCTCTTCAAGAGAGGGGTTCATTGCACTTGCTTGTTGGAGCTGGTTTAGCACGTCAGCAAAATCTTGTTTTGCTTTAGCAAATTCTGAACGCATCACATTCATGCGATCTTGGTTTTGTGTCGTCAAAAAGTCCTTAAAAGATTTATCGGCAGAAAGCAGTTGAACACTTGTTTTGTTTGACAAAGAAACGAGCGGTAAGGCGGTGGTTGATACACTTTCGAAATTAGAATGAATTTGATTCATTCCTCCCATCATAATGGCGGTCGTTACTGCAAACATGATGATGATCAGTGTGAAACCAGCGTACATTCGCCTAATCACTGAACCCTTCATAATCCTCTCCCTAGAAAAATAGTGTTTTGTTTTAAAAAATAACAAAATAATGAGTATTGTATTGAATGTGAGACGTACATTTTATGACGGGCCTGGCAAAACGCATTTTTTATATTAGTGTTCTGTCATTTATGCTACGCGTACGGTGTTTTTTATTGAGCTTTTGACAGGGTTCACGCATACTCAAATCCAACTACACACCTATTATATTCAGTAGCATTAAGGTCAAATTAGTGTCGGTTCTATCGGTTGTCGATATGTTGTCGTGACCCACTTAGGTATTAGCCTTGAACCACTTATCTCGATCTAATGTACTTTGATGTGACTGCGTAATCCTATTTATTAGTGGAGTATTTCATGGCTGAAGAAACCATTTTTAGCAAAATTATCCGTAAAGAAATTCCTGCAGATATCCTCTATCAAGATGATTTAGTGACCGCCTTTCGGGACATTAACCCTAGAGCGCCTAGCCATATTCTTATCATTCCCAATGCGTTTATTCCGACGACCAACGATGTTGAACTTGAGCATGAAGCGGCTATGGGACGTATGTTTACAGTGGCAAAAAAAATCGCTCAACAAGAAGGTATTGCACAAGATGGCTATCGCTTGATAGTGAATTGTAACGCTCATGGTGGCCAAGAGGTTTACCACATTCATATGCACTTGGTTGGTGGTCGCCCGTTGGGTCCGCTTTTGATGAGCTAATGCATGGGTCGCCCAGCCACTATTGGGCGCTCGATTGATACGATTAGAGTTAAATATGGAGTATTGAGTGAAGCGTTACGTGCGACATATTACGGTTTTTTTATCGCCTTTTTTTCTCAATGCCTGTGCTAATTTTTCTGCGGGGAACTTGTTTAGTCATTACAGTGCTCAAAATGGCGCTGTCTATCAGTCAGTTAAATCTGGGCAATATCAAGATGCGGAGAATGAACTTGCGGAATTTGTCGCGGGTGACATTCTGGACAATCTGGAAAAAGGGCGAGTCCATTTTCTTAACCAGAATTATGTAGACAGTAAGCGTAGTTTCGAATTGAGTGATTCTGCGGTTAAAATTCAACAAGATAAGGCATTGATTTCACTAAGTGATACGGCGACAAGTGTCGGTGCGTTGGCTGTGAATGATAACTTGATGGAATACGTTCCTGCGGATTATGAACTCGGTTTTTTACATCTTTATCTCGGTTTGAATTATTTACAACAGAATGATTTGGATGGAGCTCTGGTTGAAGTTCGGCGAGCGAATCAGGTACAAGAGCAAGCAAGGCAGGCTAGAGAAGCGGAACTTGAAAAGGCGCAAAAAGAGCTAAAATCACAAGGTGTGACACCAAACTTAGGCAGCGTACTAGCAAACTACCCTGATGCAGGAAAAGCTTTGCAGGCGGTGCAGAATAGTTACCTTTTTTACCTTTCTGCTTTGCTTTATGAAGCCTCTGGTGATCTTAACAGTGCCTATGTCGACTATCGACGCGCTTTGGCAGTCACTCCCGATAATATTGAGGTTATAGAGGGAACATTACGCGTTGCGAAACGATTAGGGATGAGAGAAGACCTAATCCAATTAGAGAAACGCTACGGGAAATCTCATTCACTGACTGCTTCTCAAGGTCGTGTGCTTATAATAGAAGAGCAGAGTGTGGTGAAAGCCTTAGATAGCTGGCGTCAATCTTTACCCTTGTATGACAGCAGAGGAAATGGTGCATTGTATTCTCTTGCCTTACCTTATTATCCGAATACACCCGATGAATCATTTTCATCACTGAAGATGAATGACAAAGTACTCACTTCTCATTTTCTGACGGATGTGAATTTAATGGCAAGGCGAAACTTGTCTGAGAAAATGCCCTCTATAGTAATAAGGCAAGTGTTGAGAGTACTGGCGAAAGATCAATTGCGCAAAGAAGCGGCCAAAGATGACAATGTTGGTAATTTAGTCTTCAACGTTTGGAATCTGCTGACAGAGCAGCCCGATACGCGCAGTTGGCTAACGCTGCCAGGGCTGGTGCAAACGGCCAGTCTGCAAGTCAATGCAGGCGAGCAACGAATAAAAGTGGGAGAGCAAGAATATCAGTTTTCTGTACCGGAAAAAGGCACCACTTTGGTGTGGGTTTCTCGTCAGGGACGTCATTCAACCATCTGGCATAAACAACTAGGAAGATTGTAATGAAAAAGTGGATATTGGGACTGTTAGTCACATTCTCATTGATTGGATGTGCTGAAAATACCGCAGGATTAAGAGTTGATGGCGCTTCGCAAAAAGTGCTATTTGGCGACAATGTATTAGGTAATCGCTTGGTTGTTGAAGACATTGCAACTAACCAAGTGGATGGTCATACGAGGGGACTTGTGCGTTTAGTGAGTCATTACCAAGGTGACCAAATTATCGAGTACCGTTTTTCTTGGTATGACGATGATGGGCTTGAAGTCAATAACAGACAAAGTCCTTGGAAACAAAAGATAATCAGTGGGATGGAGACGGTGTCGTTGTCGGAGATTTCTGTCAATCCAAATGGAAAACAGTTTCGCGTACAGATCCGTGGGTCAAATAATTAAATTGGGAAAGTAAGGAACCAATATGAACAAAAGTATTATCGCATTGCTAGGGCTCGCTGTCATTTTGGGCGGCTGTTCAAATAAAGTCAGCTACGGAGATGCACAATCCGTTGAAACGACGACAGTTGATTTTGGTTCAACAGATTTACAAAAAATCGCGGGGGAAATGGTTGATAGCATGATGATGTCAGGTTCGGTAGCAGCGATTACCCGTGATTCTCGTCCTATCGTGTTTGTCGAGCGAATCAAAAATAAGACCAGTGAGCACATTGATACTGAATCTATCACTGACACCATCAGTACTAAGATGTTGAATTCAGGTAAGTTCCGCTTCGTCGATATGGATCGTGTTGAAGCTGTGCGCGAACAGCTCAATTTCCAAAATAATGATGAGTTGGTCAACCAAAGTACCGCTATTCAGTTTGGCAAAATGGTTGGCGCACAATATATGCTGTATGGCAACTTGTCGAGTATTGTGAAAAACGCAAGCAGTGATAAAGATGTATATTACAAAATGACGATGCGTTTAATGGATCTTCAAAGCGGCCTTATTGAATGGGCAGATGAAACCGAAATTCGTAAACAGCAGTCAAAAAGTTTACTCGGTTTTTAATCACAAAATTGAGTAATTGAGAGAAGAGGTCCTTATGGCGAGAATGTCTTGGCGTGAAGCTTGTCAGCTTGATCGTACCTTAACGTCGCTAGAAGGATTCTTCTCTACTCCCCCTGACTACGCACAAACGCTGACAGGGGGGTTAACAAACCGATGTTGGAAAATTGTCACGGAGGAACGCAGCTTTGTTTGGCGGCCTAATACTCCGATCACTCAAGCCTTTTCCATTTCGCGTTTTCAAGAATATCAAATTCTCTCTGCTATCGAATCTTCTCACTTAGGCCCCAAGCCACTTTCCATTAATGATCAAGGATTATTGGTTGAATGGATTGATGGCCAATCCCTTACTGGTGGTTTACCTTTCGATTCTCTATTAAAAACACAGATAAAGATCCATAATCTCAGTACAGCACGCATCCCAGTTGCCCCTTTCAGTTTTATCGCTCGGGTTGATCATTATTGGCTACAGCTCAAAGCTGAGTATAAAAGTGAGGACTTGTCGACTTTATATCAACGTTGGCGCACCGCACCTAACCTTGCTGATGTTGGTCAGACTTTGTGTCACTTTGATTTAGCTGGCTACAATATGGTTAAAACCGATGAAGGTAACCGCGTGATTGATTGGGAATACGCCTCAATTGCCGACCCCCGGCTCGACCTGGCTTTAAGCATTGATGTTGCAGAAGAAAAACCATTAGAGGCGGTCTACCGTTATTGTCAATTGCGTGAGATTGTGGGGGTCGATGATTGGGTCGAAGGAGTGGTGGCTTGGCATCCAAGAGCAACAATGATGGCCATGTTATGGTATTTGTTAGCACATCAATTATGGGGTGATGACTATTATCGTCAACAAGCCGAACATCTAAAACGCACATTATGTAGCTAGGATCACTGTTTCGTCGTTTTGTTGCAGTAAATTAAGGTTAAAGTCTTTGAAACCACAATCTTCGTGGTAGATTAAAAACCTCAAGGAGTGGGGAGTTATTATGATTATTTATCTGCACGGTTTTGATTCAACAAGCCCAGGAAACCATGAAAAAGTACTGCAATTGCAATTTATTGACAGCGATGTCCGTTTTATTAACTACAGTACACAGCACCCAAAACACGATATGCAGCATCTTCTAAAAGAAGTGCATAAAGTGATTGAGTTGTCTGATGACCCACATCCGATTATTTGTGGCGTGGGCCTCGGCGGCTTCTGGTCTGAGCGGATTGGATTCTTATGCGGAATTAAGCAAGTGGTGTTTAATCCCAACTTGCATCCGGAAACGAACATGACTGGACGCATCGACCGCCCTGAAGAGTATGAAGATATTGCGACTAAGTGTGTTGAGCAATACAGGGTAAAAAATAAAGGACGCTGTTTAGTGATTTTATCTAAAGAAGATGAAATTCATGACAACAGCAAAACAGCTGCAGAGCTCGAAAACTACTACGATATCATTTGGGATGAAACCCAGAACCATAAGTTCAAGAAAATCTCACAGCATTTGCAAGCGATGAAGGCATTTAAAGAATCAAATTAAGCATCTGTGTACACATAGTTTCGACTGAACGACTCACAATTGTGAGTCGTTTTTTTATTGCCCAACACCTCTATATCTCGTAGTGAAATAGAGGAATTCTTTGGTTGCACCATGAGTTTTGCTCTATATAATGA
>NZ_CAWNHY010000038.1:0-9142 GCF_963874335.1 Vibrio sp. V10_P2A27P122
GGATGATGCTAGAGAATACATTTCATCGTTACGAAATGGATATTGGGAGGTTGTTAGATTTACACCATCCCAATATAATAGGGAGCATCACAAGGAATATTCAGATTTTAATTGTCAAACATCTCATGAAATTATAGGTCAGGAGTTTGATAATGTAGTTATCGTATTGGATAAGTTCTTTTATTACAACGAAAGTGATAGTCTAGATTACAAAGCGTATGCTTATTACAACCCAGTTAAAATGCTCTTCCAGAACATCACCAGAACTCGGAAAAAGTTGAAGTTAATTATTATTGATAATGAAGATATCTTAGATAGATGTATGAAGATATTGGGTTAACTTGATATTAAAGAGGCTACCAGTACAAATGAGTCCTTCTTCGGTCAATAAGCAATGACATTCTTTTGAATGTCTCATCAGCCAATTTTCTCGAACAATAAAGCCGTCTACTTAGCCATGTCTAAATACATCCAGTCCGAAGTGCCCGTTTCTTGACACGTTCTCTAAATCACTTCTGTCCAAACTTGTATCAGGCCGATCTTCGCTGGCTCATTTTTGCCCCATTATGCTCTAGAGTGGAAGCTGAACCGTTCTGTTCCTCCCCCTTTCAGGGGGAGGTTAGGAGGGGGTGTACAGACCCTACCCCTTGAAGGGGAGGGAATTTTGACATTCTGTCCTTCGCATCTTTATGGCTGACAGCATTTAAATATAAATACTCCTCCACCCAAAACTGCATCATTCATAAAGCATTCACATTCAATCGCTACGTTAGCTCAATATCTTCGAGAGCCGTCATGTGAAACCACTTAAACGCTATCAATACGAACGCTATGCCGTGCTGTGCAACCTTGCTTATCCCAGAGTGTTTAGGCAGACACGTTACGGTTTTGACCCGAACGGTCAGCACATCATCCGTAACCAGTTTGGTAAAATCATGATTCGAGTGCTGTGGAGTAAAAACCAAGAAGAGGCCGTGGTCGTCATCAAAGGTTCGCACAGTGTCAGTGATTGGCTTTTGAACTTTGCAATGTGGACACGCAGTTGTCAGCACTTAGGATTGGATTACCGTATTCATGCGGGCTTTTACCATCTCCTGCATCAAGAAAGCCTGCCAACGCGCAACGAAGATAAACTCGGCTTATCGGTTTTACAGCGGCTGGAAGCCGTCGTTGTTCCTCTGATCGAGAGCGGCAAACGCATTGCCATCACTGGTCACTCTTCGGGTGGGGCTATTGGGTGTATCTTTGCTGACTACATCGAAAAGAAATACCCAAAATGCATCAAACGCATTGTGACATTCGGCCAACCCGCGATTGGTAATTGGCGTTTTCGTCAACGCTACGCGCTTAGTCACAAAACCTATCGTATTTGTTGTGACCTCGACATCGTCACCTTCATGCCACCCATCCCTTTAATCTATTGGCATGTGGGTAAATTGCTGTGGCTTTACAATGGGCGAATTTACGAAAACACACCAACACTAATCCGGTTAGGTCGATCTTTATTGAGCTGGCTAGTTCGCCCCTTCTCTTATCACCTCATGAGTAAATACATCCGCAATAAGGATTTCTTCGATGAACGATAGAAGCTAGCACCGAACAAAAAACACAGTGACTTCAAATATTTCTCACACTAAACAATTATGAAAAATTAATTGTAATTAATTGAATTAAAGCAATATTTATCATTAACCATATAAATTTAATGGCAATTATCATTCAAAAATAGATTTGAACTCTAAGCATTATCGTGGCATTTTATATTTAACTAATCGTTCAATATAAAATAATCAGGATGAATTATGCCAAAGGTAGGGATGCCAGACATACGCAAACCTCAACTTGTTGCCGCAACAATGACAGTCATTGAGCGCGTTGGATTACATGGCGCAAGTATCGCTTTAATCAGCAAAGAAGCGGGTGTCTCGACAGGGATTATCAATCACTACTTTGGCGGCAAGCATGGATTATTGGAAGAGACAATGCGTGTTGTTTTACGTGAGCTTTCAACCACCATCACTCAGCATTTAAACCAACTCCCAAAAGAGGCTCATTACGAACGCATTAATGCCATCGTAACCGGCAATTTCAAAGGGTTCCAAGCGGAAAACCAAGTCGTTAAAACATGGTTAGCGTTTTGGGCTTACTCCATGCACGACGCACAATTAAATCGCCTGCAATACGTCAATGAACAGCGTTTACTTTCTCATCTTAAGATTGAACTCAAGCCGCTGCTCCCATCAGAACAAGTCAACCTCGTGGCTCATGGTATCGCGTCACTGATTGATGGCATTTGGCTACGCGGAGCATTAAACCCCAAAGGGATAGACCCTGCTCAAGCACATTCCATCATTAACGATTACCTCAATAAACAATTAGCGTTTTACGCGCAATAACAACTCACTTCAGGCCTTAAAATGGAAATACAATCGCTTTATATCAACGGAACACTCAGCTCCGCCACTTCAGGAGAACGTTTCGATACCTACAACCCAGCAACAGGTGAAGTGATAGCAACATTGCAGCACGCCAGTGCCAATGACATTGCACAAGCTATCACCTCAGCCAAGCAAGGATTTGCGATATGGTCAAGAATGACCGCAACAGAACGCAGCCGTATTTTGCTAAAAGCAGTAAAAATACTTAGAGAACGAAACGATGAACTTGCTGTACTTGAAGTTCTCGATACCGGTAAGCCGATTCAAGAAGCCAATTGCGTTGATATTGCTACTGGCGCAGACGTCATTGAGTACTTTGCAAATTTAGCCCCATCGCTTCAAGGCGAGCAACAACCGCTCAACGACCATCAGTTTTTTTATACTCGCCGCGAACCATTAGGCATCTGCGCGGGCATTGGCGCATGGAATTATCCGATTCAAATCGCGATGTGGAAATCAGCGCCAGCACTGGCTGCCGGCAATGTGATGATTTTCAAGCCCTCAGAGGAAACGCCATTAAGCGCATTAAAACTGGCAGAGATCTTCAGTGAAGCCGGAGTGCCAGACGGCGTCTTTAACGTGGTTCAAGGTGATTACCGCGTAGGTCAAATGCTGACAGCCCACCCTGACATTGCCAAAGTCTCTTTTACCGGTGAATCGGGTACCGGGAAAGCCGTAATGGCGGACAGCGCTCGCAGCTTGAAGTCTGTCACCATGGAATTGGGTGGCAAGTCACCGCTCATTATTTTTGATGATGCCAAGCTTGATCAAGCTGTCTCCGCTGCCATGGTGGCAAACTTTTATACCCAAGGCGAAGTGTGTACCCATGGGACGCGCGTTTTCGTGCACGACAGCCTCTACGATGCGTTTGTGGCTCAGCTTAAGCTGCGTACTGAACAATTAGTGATTGGCGATCCTATGGATATGAACACACAGATTGGTGCACTGATCTCCAAGCCTCATTTAAGCAAAGTGCTCACAGCGATTGAGCAAGCCAAAACCAGCCAAGCAACTTTGCTCACTGGCGGTTATCAAGTTACCGATAACGGCCTAAATAAGGGCAATTTTGTTGCACCAACTGTTTTCATTGATTGCACTGATGACATGGCTCACGTGCAGCAAGAAATCTTTGGCCCTGTGATGTCAGTGCTTAAGTTTAGCGATGAAGACGAAGTGATCGCGCGCGCGAATGGCACTCAATATGGCTTAGCTGCAGGAGTGTTCACACAGAACCTTTCACGTGCACACCGAGTAATTCACCAACTTCAAGCCGGGATCTGCTGGATAAATACCTGGGGAGACTCTCCAGCAGAAATGCCTGTTGGTGGTTATAAGCATTCCGGAATTGGTCGTGAAAATGGCATAGAAACCTTGAAGCACTATACCCAAACCAAGAGCATTTTAGTGGAGCTAGATGATTTTGCTAGCCCATATGCTTAATCGTCAAAGGAGCCTTCTATGTTAAATCACTTTGATTACATTATCGTCGGCGCGGGCTCGGCGGGTTGTGTTCTTGCCGATCGCTTAACCGAGTCGGGCGAGCATCAAGTTTTACTGCTCGAAGCCGGTGGTAGCGATAAAAGCATTTTCATTCAAATGCCAACCGCCCTTTCTTACCCGATGAACAGCGAAAAATACGCATGGCAATTTGAAACCGAATCAGAGCCCGATCTAGACGGGCGTCAGTTACATTGCCCACGGGGAAAAGTACTCGGTGGCAGCTCGTCTATTAATGGCATGGTATATGTTCGTGGTCACGCTTGCGATTTTGATGAATGGGAATCACTGGGCGCTAAAGGTTGGAATTATCAAAATTGTTTACCCTATTTTCGCCGCGCTGAATCTTGGATAGGTGGCGAGAACGCTTATCGTGGCGGCAACGGGCCCGTCGGTACTTGTAACGGTAACGACATGCAATTGAACCCACTTTATCAAGCCTTCATCGATGCGGGCAAAGAAGCCGGTTATCCAGAAACTGACGATTACAATGCTTATCAGCAGGAAGGTTTCGGACCAATGCATATGACGGTAGATTCTGGAGTTCGCGCCTCAACGTCCAATGCCTATTTACGCCGCGCGATGAAGCGACCGAACCTCACCGTAAAGACAGGAATTGTGGCACATAAGATCTTGATTGAAGAGCAAAAGGCCATCGGCGTTGAGTTTGAAAAATCAGGCAAGATCCAACAAGCGTTTTGCTTGCGAGAAATGATCTCAAGTGCTGGTTCTATTGGCTCTCCTCAACTTTTGCAACTTTCAGGTATTGGCCCTAAAGCGTTGCTTGAACAAGTTGGTGTGAAACTGGAGCAAGACCTGCCTGGCGTGGGTCAAAACCTGCAAGATCACTTAGAGATCTATTTTCAATACCACTGCAAACAGCCGATCACACTAAACAGTAAACTCGGTTTAATCAGCAAGGGGCTTATCGGCACTGAATGGATCTTAACTCGTAAAGGATTAGGGGCAACCAACCACTTCGAATCGTGCGCGTTTATTCGCTCTCGCGCAGGGCTAAAATGGCCAAATATTCAATACCACTTCTTGCCCGCGGCGATGCGGTACGACGGTCAAGCAGCCTTTGATGGTCACGGCTTCCAAGTTCATGTGGGGCCCAATAAACCAGAAAGCCGAGGACAAGTACAAATTGTCTCTCGCGATCCAACGGTTTCACCCTCTATCGCGTTTAATTACCTATCAACCGAACAAGATCGCCAAGATTGGCGCGATTGCATTCGTCTCACCCGTGAAATTCTAGCGCAACCAGCATTGGATGCTTATCGGGGCGAAGAAATTCAACCGGGTGAAGAGATCCAAAGCGATAACGATATTGATTCATGGGTCAAACAGAATGTGGAAAGCGCTTATCACCCCTCTTGCAGCTGCAAAATGGGCGCAGATGACGACCCAATGGCCGTGGTGAATGACCAATGCCAAGTGCGCGGAATTCAAGCTTTACGCGTGGTGGATTCCTCGATATTCCCAAGCATTCCCAACGGGAACCTGAATGCGCCAACCATTATGGTCGCAGAGCGCGCCGCCGATCTTATTTTAGGCAAACCGCTATTAGCCAGTACTGAAGCTCCAGTATGGATTGCACCAGACTGGCAAACCAAACAAAGAATAAAACCACCAATGAGAAAGCCGGACGCTTACTCATAAAATTTATAAAGTCAGTCAAAAATACAAGGAAATAACATGTCTATTACTAAAAAAACCGTGCTCACACTTGCAATGACGACTCTGCTCAGCGCCAACGCTTACGCCAATCAATGCGATACGGTGCGCTTTGCTGATGTGGGTTGGACAGACATTACCGCCACGACGGCAATAACCACAGAGCTGCTTAAAGGGCTAGGCTATCAGACAAAAATCGATTTGCTCTCAGTACCAGTGACCTACTCATCTATGGCAAACGGTGACATTGATGTATTCCTCGGTAATTGGATGCCAACCATGGAAGGCGATATTGCCAAATACCGTGAAGCTGGAACGGTTGAAACTCTGCGCGCTAACTTGGAAGGAGCAAAATACACACTCGCTGTGCCTAAGTACGTTTATGATGCCGGTGTCCAATCGTTTGCTGATATCGCTCAATTTTCAGATAAATTTCGCGGCAAAATCTATGGTATTGAACCGGGCAATGACGGTAATCGCTTGATCCAATCGATGGTTGATGAAAACGCTTTTGGACTGAACGATTTTAGCGTTGTTGAGTCAAGTGAAGCGGGCATGGTGTCACAAGTGGCACGCTCGGTACGTCGTAATCAGTGGATTGTGTTTCTAGGTTGGGCTCCGCACCCAATGAACAGCAATGTTGAAATGGAATACCTTGATGGCGGTGACGATTACTTTGGCCCAAACTACGGTGGTGCAAATGTCTACACCAATGTTCGTCAGAACTACCTAGCACAATGCCCAAATGTCGGTAATTTATTAAAAAACCTGACTTTCTCTCTTGAAATGGAAAACCAACTGATGGAATCCATTCTCAACCAAGGCGTGTTACCAGAACAAGCCGCTCGCCAATGGTTAGCCAAACATCCAGAAAGTATTGTTCCATGGCTAAAGAATGTAAAAACCAAAGCTGGAGCACCTGCACAACAAGCTATTAACAACTATTTAGCGCCATTTAAAGCATAAATTAATTTAAAGGAGGAGGTGAGCATTTCACCTTCCAAAAGGCTATACCGTGAATTTTATTACAGAGAACAAAATCCCCTTAGGTCGTTGGATGGAAAGTGGCGTTGACTGGCTGACCATCCATGCAGCCACATTTTTTGATACTGTTTCCTACTTACTTGAGACCATCATTTTATCTTTAGTTGATGTGTTTAAATGGATGCCCCCTGCCGTGCCGATTTTAGTCACCGCAGCCATTGCATGGTATCTGCATCGTCAGATTTCATTGGTGGTATTTGTTATTGCTGCCCTACTGCTTATTCTAAACCTTGGCTACTGGCAAGAAATG
Organism: Vibrio sp. V10_P2A27P122; assembly: GCF_963874335.1. Taxonomy (NCBI): domain Bacteria; kingdom Pseudomonadati; phylum Pseudomonadota; class Gammaproteobacteria; order Vibrionales; family Vibrionaceae; genus Vibrio; species Vibrio sp. V10_P2A27P122. The sequence continues at coordinate 6,907 of NZ_CAWNHY010000038.1, forward strand.
CTGGAAACCTTTGTCTTGGTGTTTGCCGCGACAACGATTTCCGTATTAATTGGCGTACCATTGGGCATTATCGCCGCGCATCGACCATGGCTTTATACGCTGATGCGCCCAATTCTTGACTTAATGCAAACGGTACCAACCTTTGTTTACCTCATTCCAACGCTAGTTCTGTTCGGTTTGGGTATTGTTCCGGGGCTCATTTCGACCATTATCTTTGCCATCGCCGCCCCCATTCGCCTCACCTATCTTGGGATAACTAAGGTACCGGAAGAGTTAGTTGAAGCGGGTAAAGCATTCGGCTCTAGCCGTATGAACTTACTGCTCAAAGTGGAGTTGCCAGCAGCGCTACCCAGCATAATGGCAGGGATCACTCAGTGCATTATGTTATCACTCTCAATGGTTGTGATTGCCGCCTTAGTTGGGGCTGACGGCCTTGGCAAACCCGTGATTCGTGCACTCAACACCGTCAATATTTCTCAAGGTTTTGAAGCAGGCTTAGCCATTGTTTTAGTCGCCATCATTCTTGATCGTTTATGCAAAACCCCACATCAAAATAATAAGGACGCATAATCATGGACGCAATTACCATTAAAAACCTCGATGTTATCTTTGGTCAGAACCCAAATGAAGCACTGCAACGACTCGATGCGGGTGAATCTCGCCAAGAGATTATCGATGCCTGCGGTCAAGTCGTAGGGGTAAACAATGTCAGCCTTACTGTTAAAGAAGGCGAGATTTGCGTCTTGATGGGGCTGTCTGGTTCAGGGAAATCGAGCTTGCTACGCGCGGTGAATGGCTTGAATACCATCAGCCGGGGATCATTAGAATTAAAAGATGGCAAACGCTTTGTTGACCTTGCCAGCTGTGATAAAGCAACGCTTCAGCATTTAAGAACAAATCGTGTCTCGATGGTGTTTCAAAAGTTTGCCCTTATGCCTTGGTTATCGGTTTTAGATAACGTGGCGTTTGGCTTAGAAATGCAAGGAATGAGTAAGAAAAAACGCCACCAACATGCTCGTGCTCAGCTCTCGATGGTTGGCCTTGCTGAATGGGAAGATAAATTCCCCCACGAACTTTCTGGCGGCATGCAGCAACGTGTCGGTTTAGCACGTGCTTTTGCAATGGACAGTGACATCCTGTTAATGGATGAACCGTTCTCAGCACTTGATCCGCTGATTCGTACGCAACTGCAAGATGAGTTATTAGATCTACAAAGCAAACTCAACAAGACGATCTTATTTGTTAGCCACGATTTAGATGAAGCACTAAAAATAGGTAATAACATCGCGATTATGGAGTCAGGTAAGCTGATTCAACACGGTAAGCCTGAAGAAATAGTCCTTACTCCCAAAACGGACTACGTCAAAGAGTTCGTGGCACACACTAACCCTCTTAACGTACTGAAAGGACGTTCGTTAATGCAGCCCATCGAACAGTTAAAGCAACAAGACGAACGTTGGCAGGTCTGCAAAAAGCAGGATGTTTGGGTCGCACAACATGATAAAACTCTGACGCTATATGGAGCAACGTCGACCGCTCTTATCAACTGGGATACCCAAGTCAGCGATATGTCGAACATTGATTCATCGATGATGATTATTACAACTCCTGATATTGATATGCGTAGCGCGATTGAGTTGAAACATCGAACTCAAAATCCGATTCTTCTGATGGAAAATAATCAGCTCGTCGGCGTCTTAAGCGACCAAGAAATTTACAGTGCCCTACTGGGAAATTATCAAACCGAAAAGGCGGCTTAACACTCACCTCTGTGCATTGCTGTCAATGTCATGTTAACGCCATCATACCGATGGCGTTATTTTCTAAGCAGGCTGTTGATTCTTAATCACATAGATCAAAAAAAGACGCTAAAAAGCGTCTTTTTTTGTTTTTGGAGGCGCGACCCGGAGTCGAACCGAGGTCCACGGATTTGCAATCCGCTGCATAACCAGTCTGCCATCGCGCCTTTAATTTTTTGTTGCTCTTAATGAGCAAAGAATAGATGGTGCCCCGGGCCGGACTTGAACCGGCACGACTCGAAAGTCGAGGGATTTTAAATCCCTTGTGTCTACCAATTTCACCACCAGGGCACGCAATTCTGGATTGCGATGCCGTCAACTGAATCAGTTACACACCATCGAAAATTTTTTGAAGTACATTCGCTAGCTTTGTTATTAACAACATTTGTTTATTAACAAAAATTGTTATTAAACATTGCTTTGCAGCTTTTAATAAC
>NZ_CAWNHY010000039.1:0-9120 GCF_963874335.1 Vibrio sp. V10_P2A27P122
TGTTACAAGGCTGCCTTTTTTGATTTCTAAATCCAAATTACCAATGACGGTTTTATCGCCAAAACGCTTGCAGACATTCTTTAAAACAACAAAGTTTTCATTTTCCATGGTGATATCTCCAATGGTTATTCTTGGTTATTGGCTTTAGAACGAGAAACACGTGCCTCACCAACGATAAAATCAAAAATTAAAATAATAGCCAACATCACAACAATCAAAATAGAGCCATATGCGATCGCAACTCCATACTCACCATCTTCTACACGATTCAGGATGTAAGACGTTGCCACCCGTGTTTCTGGCGTCACCAAGAAAATAATGGCGCTGACGGTCGTCATTGCTCGAACAAAGCTGTAAATCAGTGTTGAGAGAATTGCTGGTCGTAATAACGGCAACAGAATATGAGTAATGGTTTTAAAGGAGTTAGCCCGCAAACTGAGTGACGCTTCATCGAGCGATTTATCAAGTTGGCCTAGCCCTGCAATACCTGCGCGAATACCTACTGGCACGTTACGCATCACCATGGAAATCACAACAATGGCCGCGGTACCGGTGAGGTAAATAGGCGCATCATTAAATGCAAGAATGTAAGATACCCCCGCAACCGTGCCCGGAACGGCGAAGCAAAGCATGGTTGCAAACTCAATCACTTTCTTACCGTAAAATTGCTGACGGACAACGATATACGCAATCAACAGACCAAAGAAGGCGGTTAATGGCGCTGCAACGCCGGCATAAATCATCGTCGTGATAAGTGATGGCCAAGCACCTTCACTCATTCCCATGCCAAACAGATGAATATAGTTTTTAAGCGTTAAACTGTAATCTACACCCCAGTTCACGGTGAAGCTGCCGAAGATGATGCTGCCATAAAGCAAGATGTTAAATGCCATCCAAAAATAGAGCAGTGCCGAAACCGTATGTTTAAGTAAGGTAGGCAGCGCTTGCACATCGCCACGATATGATTTGCCGGAAATGGTGACGTATGAACGCTTTCCTATCCACAGATATTGGACAACAAAGATCGCCAATGAAAATAGCAGCAAGACGGCCCCAAGTGTGCTGGCGGAAGCGTAATCTAATTGAGCTCCTGCGATGTAGAAGTAAATCTGAGTGGCTAACACATCGAAACTGCCCCCAAGTACAAGCGGGTTACTGAAGTCGGCCAGTGATTGGACAAAGATGATTAAGAAACTGTTGGCCAAAGCAGGTTTGAGCAATGGCATGACAATTTTAAAAAAAGTTTGATAACGATTGGCTCGAAGTGTGTAGGACGCCTCTTCCAGTGATGGATGTAGGGATTTCATCGCGCCATCTAAAATCATGAATGACATAGGAGCAAAGGCGAGCACTTGTGCCATCCAAATGCCTGTAAAACCATACAGCCAGTTTGTCTGTTGTAACCCAAACCAATCCACCATGAGTTCGGTGATATAACCGGAGCGCCCAAGCATTAAAGTCACCCCAAGCCCAACGACAAAAGGGGGAGTCACAATGGGAAGAATAGAAAAAATTCGCGCAATGAAAGCGGAGCGAGTGGCAATGCGTGTGGTATAGATAGCAAAGATCAAACCAAAGAAAGTGGCACCTATACCCACAGATACGCCAAGCAGTACGGAGTTCCAAACAATTTGTATGATCTGCGCTCGGCTCAAAATTTCAATGAATTGCCACGCAACAAAGTTCCCCATTTCATCTTGGAACATCGGTACAAAGATGGCGATACTCGGAAAGATAATAAAAATCGTGATCAAGAGAATAATCGAGATCAGAGCACCAATCACGAAGCTGTCACCGCCCAAAAACTCAAGACGAGCCAATGCCAATGTCATGACAGCACTTAAGGCAATAAATAGTGCAATGGTTGAATAACCTAAACCTTGCTGGGTATACCAAGAGCTGACCAACACGAAAAACATGCATGCCGCTGAATAACCGATATCAAAATAGTGACGGTGTTTGGCGTACTTATTACCTGCATAGCAAGGGCGAATGAGAAGTACACCCGGAAGCGCAAACCATAACCAAGAAATATTGGCACGGCTCCAACCCATAGCGGCATAAAACTCTTGCGATGTTGAATCAAACACTCCGTAATCAAGTGCAAAAGAGGGCAACAGCACAAACGCACACAATAACGTCAGGATCCAATAAAAAATTGGGTCCCTATGCGAGGTTTTTAGCGGCCGATGTGGTGCAGTGCCTGCTGTAAATTCATTCATTTTTCTGTACCAAAGTTGTTTGTAGCCACACGGTGATAAGCCTGGTATTGGCTTTATAAAAAGGGCAGTAGGCACTGCCCATCGAGGCTAAGATAAGGGAATGCGTTGGCTATTCACCCATTTTCACGACATTAACCCACTTATTAATCAATCGCTTACGCTCATCAGATGATCCATAGGTATCCATGTCATAATCGATCAAGGTTAACTTTTTAGGGTCGAGGGCGTTGGGGGATTGTTCCGCTTGAGTGTTAGTTAAAATTTGGAAAGATTGACCTTCTTTCCATGCTAGCTCTTGTCCTTCTTTTGACATGACCCAGTCAACAAACCGTTTCGCGTTATCAAGGTTACGCGACCCTTTGATAATGCTCACACCACCAATTTCATAACCTGTACCTTCACAAGGCGAAATCAGCTCCAGCGGTGCTCCTTTCGATTGTTCGAGTGAGTAGTCATGCAAAAAACCAATACCAATCGCAATTTCACCACGCGCTGAGTTACGTGAAGGGGTAACACCTGATTTGGTGTATTGAGAGACGTTTTTGTCGAGTGCTTTGAAATAATCAAAGGCTTTATCTTCATCCCAAAGTTGAATGAAGGTGGCTAATGCGGTATAGGCAGTCCCCGAACTTTGTGGGTCAGAGATTTGAATCTCTCCTTTGTATTCAGGTTTGGTTAAATCATTCCAGCAGCGCGGGATCGGTAATCCTTTTTCAGCCAAACGTTGAGTGTTCACCCCAAAACCTAAAATACCCATATAAACGGCCGAAGAGTAGTTCCCTTTGCGTTTCGCTGGATCTTTAAATCCATCCATAATGAATTCAAGCTGCGGGGATTGGTAAGCGTGTAAGAGATCCATTTCACCCGCCTGTGATTGAGGATCCAACGTGCCGCCATACCAAACATCCGCGCGTGGGTTCTTCTTCTCTGCTTCGATTTTGGCCAGCGTGCTGCCAGAGCCATTGCGAACAAAAGAGGTTTTTACGTCATATTTATCAGAAAAGGCTTTAGTCGCTGTCTCGCACATGGCGTTAGTGGCACTGCAATAAACCACGAGTCGGCCTTCAGCAAATGCTTGAGGCGCGGCAAGCGAAGCACCGAGAATGCAGGTAGCAAGTACACTGCGAGGTAATCTATCTTTCATGTCTGTTTCCTCTTGTTATTTTCATTACTTAACGTAGACGTAGGGCAGCGTTAAGTTTCATCACATTCCTGTGATTTCGTTTTTGCTGCATGACACAGCGAAATCAGAAAACAACGTGAGGAAAGGTTATGACATAGTGACGGCATTCCCTGCACGCTGCTGCGCTTTTAAAAAGGGCAAAATCAGTAATCCAATCAGTGCGGCTGAGAGGGTAATGACACTGAAAAATCCTTCCCAACTAAATTGTTCAATAATGACAGCCAATGGGTAACTGGCTAACGCTGCACCAAGATAGCCAAATAAGCCGACAAAACCGGTCGCGGTTCCAGCCGCATCCTTGTGCGAACATTCAGCGGCGGCCATTCCTATCATCATTTGCGGACCAAAAATAAAAAATCCGATGGAAAAGAAGCAGCCCGACAACACCACAAAGTTGTCAATCGGTGTTAGCCATAACGCGGCCACTGAAATGAAAATGCCTAGCGCAAAAATCAAGTTCATCGGCGCTCGATTGCCTTTAAAAAATTTGTCCGAGCCCCAACCACCAAATAGCGATCCTAAGAATCCTCCGACTTCAAACATTGATACGGCAGCGTTGGCCGAAAAAAGCTCATAACCATGCCGTTCAGTGAGGTATAAATTACCCCAATCATTTAGCGCGATACGCACCACATACACCAGTAGATAGGAGCTACATAACAGCCAAATGTACTTATTCCCTAGCACGTAACGACTTAAAATTTGGCGAAATGGCAGCCCTTTACCTTCAGACTCATGGCGCTTTTCTAATTCATCGTTACGCCACTCACCCACTGGGGGTAACCCTAACGTTGTGGGCTTATCTTGCATGCGAAAGCAGAGCACTAAACCAACGATGATCGCCAAGCAACCCGGTGCAATAAATCCGTACCGCCAACCAAAAGTCACAGCGATAAAACCAATGCTGATCGGAATGAGCGCGCCACTTAAATTGTGGCAAGTGTTCCAGATAGACCACCAAAACCCACGTTCAGATCGGGAATACCAAGTAGTGAGCAATTTAGCGCACGGCGGCCATCCCCAACCTTGGAAAAAAGCGTTCAATGTCCAAAGCACGGTAAATGCGGCTAGGGAAGAGCTCAAACCAAACAGCACATTAACTACGCCCGTTGCAACCAGCCCCAAACCCATGAAGTAACTCGGTTTTGATTGGTCGCTGACCATGCCAGAAACAAACTTTGACAAACCGTAAGTCATGTAAAAGAGCGTACCAAGCAGACCAACATCGGAATGTTCAAGCCCGAGATCAGTGAGCATCGCAGGCATGGCAAAATTGAGACTTTTGCGTGTGAAATAAAACACCCCATAGCCGACGTACATCGATAACATTAAATGCAAGCGCCAGTAACGATAGGTTGCATCAATGTCCTGTGGTTCTATAGGTGCTGATGTCGGTTTTGAAATCAGAAAACCCAGCATGCTTTGTTTCTCCCTAGTGCTAAGAGATGGTATCGGAGTGATTCACCAAATGAATGAGACAAAGTTATAAGTGACTAGGAAATTTTCCTAGTTTGTTGATATTGTGAGCGGTTTTGTGGGCAAGTTAACAGTTATGCGCGTCCCAAGCGGTATTTGGCTACGCTGCGATTCAATTAAAAATGTGCCACCCAGTGCGCTGACGCGTTCTTCGATGCCGAGTAAGCCTTGGCCTTTGCTGCGCCAATCGGAAGCTAAACCAATGCCATTATCACGTAGCTCGACACTGAACATGTCACCGGGAACAAGGCTTAATTGCACGGCTGATGCTTGTGCATGTTTGCACACGTTATTAAGCAGCTCTTGAATAATTCGATACAGTGTAACGGCCGTAATGTCATCTAAACGCTCTGCAAAAATTCCGAAATTCAGACGAAAATCGACGTGTCGTTCCGCAAATTTCATTTCACTTGCAAGCTGCCGAATTGCACTCTCGAGCCCCAATTCATCAAGCGCATGAGGGCGAAGCTCGGTTAATAATTGACGTGTCGATGAGTGAATTCGTAGCGCGAGCGTGTTGATCGTCTCAGCGATGTTGGTTTGTTTTTCATTTTGTGCCAAGCGACTAGCGAGCATGGATTGGATCTGTATCGCGGTGATATTTTGGCCAATTTCATCATGCAGTTCGCGTGCAACTGATTTTCGGATTTGCTCTTCAACCTTGACTAATTGCCGAGCCAGTTGCTGTTTGTTCGCGAGTTCGATTGCCAGCTTTTGGTTAATTTTAGCTAAGCGTTGCGCCAAGAAATATTGACGGCTAATCGCAATACCAAGCCCTAAGCCAACAAAAGCCTGCGTCGCTATAAAACTTTGGAGTTCAATATCGGATTCAAATGAACCTGTCATTTGCCGTGCCGTAGCAAGTAAAATACTGTTCATTAAACTAGCCAATACGCCGCCTTGCCAACCGTATTTATAAGCCATAAAAATATTGGGAAGCAGGAAAATGAGCAGGGCGATCGGTTTGAGCTGCTCTAGCAAGGTTAACTCCGCGATCAATCCGCCACTAAAAAAAAGCAAACACCACAGCAACGCAGAGGGGCGAAGTGTTACGTCCTGATGAATAAGATCGGGTGACAGTGGTCTCCAGATCTGCTGATGTAGATAATCGTACAGGAGAAATAAGAACGGAGTGAGCAGTATACCGCCGGTCAGAGCTGAAACGGTCGCTTGTGCCACGTAATGCAGTTCGAGGTTGAGCGGTTTGACCAACAGCAAAACCGAGCTCCCACATAAGATGCCGTAAACGACCGTCAACCCGGTAAGCGCCAACAGTTTTTTCCAATAAACGTGCAGTGATGTCCAGAGAGATTGAAAGGCAATCGCCAGCCAATAAGCGATCAATGCAAACAGCAGTAATAGATATTCATGAGCAGCGATAGCCAACACATGCCCGAGCAACGCCACTATAGCCATTTCGCATAAAGTGATCCCAAGCCAAAAACGACGCGGTGCAAGAGTGAGTGTGGCCAGCTTTAAGCCTGTGGGCAAAAACAGACCAGCCAGCAATAAATCAGGAGTTAAGTAGCGGCTGATGTTCCATAAACAAAACCAACCAATTGAATACAAAACGCATGCAAATGCATAGCTAAAGCCAGAGGAGAGAGACAACCGAGGTAAAGCTTCAGAAAATCGATGATGAAAATGCATAGTCGCTTCTATAACGTCTCGTTAACCAACAGTTGGTGAGTAATAGCAAAGCGGATGAGATCCACATTGTTGGTAAGCCCCAGTTTGCTTAAAATATTTGCCCGATGCACGTGAATCGTTTTGTGGCTAATTGATAAATCGTAACCAATCTCTTTGACGTCTTTGCCTAAAATCAGGTGATCAAACACCTCTCTTTCGCGTTTAGTTAACCCTTCAAGGACAGATGGCGTACCTGAAGCATTGCTTAGGTTAATTAAGGCATCGGCACACAAATAGCGATCACCATTAGCCACGGTACGAATGGCGCTCACCAACTCTCCAGGCCCACAACGTTTTGATAAATAACCACAAGCGCCAGCTTCTAGTGCTTTACTGACAAAGGACGCCGAATCATAAATAGAGAGAATGATGGCTTTAAAGTCCGGCTGAGCGCGGCGCAGTTTCTCTAACAACACAAGCCCACTTTCATCGGGCATTGAAATGTCGATAACTGCCACATCGATAGAAGCGTTCACCAGCGCACGAAATGCTTCGCGCGCGCTACCATACTCACTGTGGACATGAATGTCTGGTTCAACCGATAACAGTTGTGCAAAGCCAGAGCGAACCATGAGGTGGTCATCCACCAAAGCAACTGAAATCATACGGGTATCCTATAGGTTTGCAGTGATAGTCGCAGATGTATCAATAAGTATCAAAAACCAGCGCAGGGGATGTGATTGCTCTCTCGAAACTTATGATCAGTGGCAGGTAGGCATTAAATGAGCGAGTTACTCGCACTACGAGGGCAGTGAAACAAAAACATCGCTTGCAGTTCGAGCCTTGAACAAGTAACGTTGCGCAGTTTTTTATACAATTCACATTTATTAAGGTACTGGTTTTGATCTCCACCGCGAATATCACTCAACAATTTGGCGCAAAGCCTCTGTTTGAAAACATTTCCGTTAAGTTTGGCGAAGGTAATCGCTATGGCCTGATTGGCGCTAACGGTTGTGGTAAGTCAACATTTATGAAGATTCTAAGCGGAGAGCTTGAACCTTCGAGTGGTAACGTTAGCTATGATCCTAACGAACGTGTGGCGAAACTGAATCAGGATCAATTCGCTTACGAAGAGTTCACGGTTATCGACACGGTAATCATGGGCCACAAAGAGTTGTGGAAAGTTAAACAAGAACGTGACCGTATCTATTCTCTGCCTGAAATGACCGAAGAAGATGGCATGAAGGTTGCGGATCTCGAAACTGAATTCGCGGAAATGGACGGCTACATGGCCGAGTCTAAAGCCGGTGAATTGTTGCTTGCGGTAGGCATTCCTCTTGAACAGCACTTTGGTTTGATGAGCGAAGTGGCACCAGGTTGGAAACTGCGTGTGCTATTGGCGCAAGTTTTGTTTGCTGAACCACACATCATGCTGCTTGACGAACCAACCAACAACTTGGATATGGATACCATTCGCTGGCTAGAAGATACGCTAAACCAACGTAACTGCACCATGATCATCATCTCGCACGACCGTCACTTCTTAAACAGCGTATGTACACATATGGCTGACTTGGATTATGGTGAACTGCGTCTGTACGCGGGTAACTACGACGAGTATATGACAGCGGCATCGCAAGCGCGTGCTCGTCTGCTCTCTGATAATGCCAAGAAGAAAGCACAGATTGCTGAACTGCAAACTTTCGTTGCACGCTTTTCTGCGAACGCATCTAAAGCGAAGCAAGCGACGTCACGAGCTAAGCAGATTGACAAGATCCAATTGGACGAAGTTAAAGCGTCTAGCCGCCAAAACCCTTTCATTCGTTTTGAACAATCGAAAGAGTTGTTCCGTAACGCGTTAGAAGTTGAAAACCTTAGCCAAGGTTTTGAAAACGATCTGTTCAGTAACTTCAACGCCATTTTTGAAGTGGGCGAACGCGTAGCGATCATTGGTGAAAACGGCGTCGGTAAAACGACACTGCTTAACACCTTAGCGGGTGTACTTGAGCCTCGTAGCGGCAGCTATAAATGGTCTGAAAACGCAAACATTGGTTACTACGCTCAAGATCACGCGCACGATTTTGCCGAAGATATGAACCTGTTTGACTGGATGAGCCAATGGCGTCAAGAAGGGGATGACGAGCAAGTGATCCGCAGCTTCTTAGGGCGGATGTTGTTTGGCCAAGATGACATCAAGAAATCCGTTAAGGTCATCTCTGGTGGTGAACAAGGTCGTATGTTGCTTGGTAAGCTAATGATGCATAAGCCAAACATGCTGCTGATGGATGAGCCAACTAACCACATGGACATGGAATCGATCGAATCACTCAACACGGCGTTGGAGAACTACAAAGGGACTCTGTTCTTCGTATCTCACGACCGCGTATTTGTGGACTCACTGGCAACGCGCATCATTGAAATCCGTGATAACAAACTGACCGATTTCAAAGGCACTTATGCTGAATTCTTGAAATCTCGTGGCGTAAACTAATCCACGGTTTACTCTTAAGAAAAGGCTTCCTGCGGGAGGCCTTTTTAATGCCTGCAATCTGGAACGAGCCAAAAAATAGAGTGCATTAAAATGGAGCGCACGTTCCAATTTGGTGCGCA
>NZ_CAWNHY010000040.1:0-8982 GCF_963874335.1 Vibrio sp. V10_P2A27P122
CGGCAAAATTCATCATCAAATACGATATTTTGCCATTGAGCGGAGGAGTCACTGTAACAAGAGATTAATGTTTATCCTGATGGCGAGCGGCAATGGCGACAAATTGTTGTTCAACACTCAAAAAAGCCTCTACGACTTGTGGGTCAAAATGTGTCGCTTCGCCCTGTAGGATGATGGCTTTTGCTTCATCATGAGAAAACGCGGGTTTGTAAACGCGCTTTGAGATGAGCGCATCATATACATCAGCCAGTGCCATTAAACGGCCTGAGAGTGGAATCTCTTCCCCTTTGAGTTGTTTTGGATAGCCCGAACCATCCCATTTTTCATGGTGAGTGAGGGCGATTTCTTTCGCGATTGCTAAAAAGGAACTTGTGCCAAGGTGCTGCTCGGCAATCGACAGCGCTTGTGCGCCGATCTCAGGGTGTCCCTTCATAATAGTGAACTCATCATCGGTGAGTTTGCCCGGCTTCAGCAGGACGGCATCAGGGATACCAACTTTGCCAACGTCGTGTAATGGGGCTGATTTGTAGAGTAAATCAATATAAGTGGGCGTTAATAAAGGCTGATATTTCGGTTTTTGGCTTAGATATTGCGCGAGTACTTTGACATATTCTTGAGTACGTAAAATATGAGCGCCAGTTTCATTATCGCGAGATTCAGCTAAAGCAGCTAGGCTAACGATGGCGACATCACGCGTGGTTTTTACTTCATCCTGTGAGTTTTGTAGGCTATCCAACATTTGATTGGTCAACCAAGCCACAGAGCCTAACTCGTTATTTTCAAAAATCGGTAAGCGTTGCGCTATATCACCTTGAGTTACTTGGCATAGCGAATGCTCTTGAGCGTGCAATATTTGCTTCATCAGCTTTCCCCACTGCCAGAGGATAGCGATTACATAACCGCCCAAAACCAAAGAAACATAAATAAACTCTTTAATAATACTTATCTTGCCATGTCCATTGATTAAACTGGCAGGGTTATGTTCAAGCCAAAAAAGATCTTTCACCGCGACCATGGTGAGTGTGGCTGTCAGAGTGATGATCATCAGCATCATTAACCCGATCATCTGCTTAACAATCGAATGCCTTTCACCTTGGAGTTGTTGACGATTCAATTGTACTGCGTGCTGGCGATATTGAGCTCGTTTAGCGATGAGTTGTAATAAGCTTCCGGTAAAGAAACCAAACAGTGTTAAACCAAATAGAATTTTTACATTGCTATCGATAGTGAATTGATAGTGCTGATTGTAATAAAGAGCGAGTGGAATACTGACAAGAAAAAACAAAACACTATCGAGTTTCGCATACTGTTCTGTTTTTGCCCACTGGTGGTGAATAAAGAGATATCGACGCATTACCCATGCACAAAATACACTAATCGTCACATGGGCTGTGATTTCTAATGCGCTTAAACTGGACAACATCGGACAGATTCGTCCGCCATAGGTGGCAAATAGCAGCGCAGCTAAGAGGTAGAGCAGTGCGGTGAGTTGGCTGTTGTTTCGCTTGGTATTATTCATGAATTTGATTTCATTACAGTATGTGATGCTTAAGTTTAGGTGATTAAATTTGTTCGATGTTGTGTTTTCGTGATTAACCGATGTGCGGAGGATCAGAAAAGCGATGGATTCTAGTGATGTATTTCTAGGAAAGATAGCTAAATTAAATGAAGCCCATGTGATCCGATCAGTGCGTCATGTTATGAGAACAGAGGAGAGGGCTTAATGACGTTACTCAGCCGAACTTAACGAAAGTCAATCGTTACTCTGACTGATAAGAGTGGACTGTTTAAAATTACCTAACACAACAAAAGTAAAATTACATCTACCGACTACATTGCAGATTCCTCCAAGCTTTCCTATCTTTAGTTATGAGCTCTAGGCGTTGCATAACAACTTCTTACATAACGTCATAGCTTTCGTCAGTGTTTTATGGCTAAAGGATAATAAATCATGCTCCTCATTAGGCTGGTACGTGTTTACGTGCCCTTAGTGCTATTGTCGATAGTTGCTCTTATGCCACAGCCAACACATTTTGGTGTTTGGGCTCTATTATTTGTTACTTTTGCTAGTGTTAGCTATGCAATTTGGAATTACGAATCCTTCATTTCCCAAGTCAAAGCTCAAAAAAAGACGATTGAACACCTTTCTCAAACACAAGAGATCCAACTGGATGGATATCATTCTTTAGAGCCTCTCTTTGCTCAATCTCTACCAGTGTGGTCTCGTCATATTGATTTAGCCAATGTGCAACTTACCGATTCTGTTACTCAACTGAGCCAGCAATTTGGTGATCTTGTCACGCAGCTTTCACAAGCACTCTCCTTCTCGCAAGGTTCAACCTTAAAAGATGAGCGCAATTTAATGAGCGAAATTGAGCGTTGTCGAGCCATGCTTTCTAAAGCGGTTGATGAGCTTAGAGAAAGCCAAAAGACAAGAGAGCATATGCTTGATGAAATGCGCAGCCTTGATCAATACACAGTCGATTTAAAAAAAATGGCAACCGATGTGGTGGGCATTGCTGAAAAAACCAACTTATTAGCACTTAATGCTGCCATTGAGTCAGCCAGAGCAGGAGAGGCCGGTCGAGGTTTTGCAGTGGTGGCCGATGAAGTGCGTAACCTTTCACAGCGTTCAAGGGAGATCGCTAGCAGCATGACGGAGAAAGTGAACGTTGTCAGTGATGCGATTAATACTACATTTAAGACGGCTGAAATGGCTATTGCGGCTGAGAGTGAACAAATGGAACAAACCGAGCAGCGTATCGATTATGTCATTAACCACTTCCAAGATATGGCACAAACCTTACAGCAACAGTCTGAGCGGTTAAAAGAAGATGCATTTTCGGTGAAGGAAACAATCAGTAGTGTGATTGTGAAATTGCAATTTCAAGACCGAGTAAGCCAAATATTAGAGCAAATCAGCACCAATCTCAAAGAACTCAGTGACTCATTAGAGCTGCTCAAACAAGACAGCAATCATGCGATCGCAGGCGAATTATCCCCGCAAAAATGGCTGGAAAAAATGACCAAGAACTACACCATGATAGAACAACATGAAAGCCACAAAGGCAAGGTTACTGAGGTGAAAAGCAAGGTGACTAGCACGGACATTACTTTCTTTTGAGAACCGTAAATGAATAAATGAGGAACTCTGTGATGAACAAAACGGTACTTGTTGTAGATGATTCGGCTTCAATTCGGCAGGTTGTGAGTATGACCTTAAAAGGAGCAGGCTATCAGACGATCGAAGCTCATGATGGTAAAGATGCATTATCCAAATTGGCCGGGAATCGTGTTCATTTGGTCATCAGCGACGTAAATATGCCGAATATGGATGGCATTACCTTACTTAAAGAGCTGAAGCAAAGGCCAGACACAAAATTTACGCCGGTGATTATGCTCACAACTGAATCTGAGGCATCGAAGAAAGAACAGGGTCGTGCTGCGGGTGCGAAAGCTTGGGTTGTAAAACCGTTTGCACCTGAACAGATGCTTGCCGCCGTAGCAAAACTGATCCAAGCCTAAGGGGGGATTATGCTGACTCCACACCAAACCGATGAGCAATTAATGTTAAAACTTGACGGTGAACTGACGATTTATGAGGCTCGAAATTTGTTTGAGCAGCTGACCCCTTTTGTGTCTCATAGCGAGAAGATCGCCATTGAACTTTCCCAAGTCACTGCTCTGGACAGCAGTTGCGTACAAGTATTGATGGCATTTAAAAAAGCAAGAATAGAGCAGGGATGTGAACTGATTCATCACAGTGAAGTCGTGGTGGATGTGCTGGGTAAACTGGGGCTAGTGGGATGGTTTCATGACCCTATCGTTCTTTCTAGTTCACAATAAGACAAAGTGACAAGCTAATGACGAAGCCCCAGGGAGATACTATGGACGAAATGATGGCTGCGGCGCTCCAAACTTATTTTAATGAGAGTAGGGAGTTGCTTGAAGGGATGGAATCTGACCTTCTTGAACTGGATAGCGGGAATCTTGATGGCTTAAATGAGCGATTAAACGCAATTTTCCGAGCAGCGCATACTGTAAAAGGCTCAGCAGGGATATTTAACTTAAATGAGATCGTTCGTTTTACTCATAAAGTAGAAAGCTTGCTTGATTTATTGCGCTCAGAACAACTTAAGTTGCATGAAAAGCATATTTCCTTGTTGCTTGAGTGCCGCGATCACATGGTGAGCTTGATTGATGATGCTCAAACGGGGCAAGAGTCATCAGAAGATGACGTTACCGGACAGCGCTTAGGGGCCCGATTGTCTGAGTTTTTAGGTCAATCTGAACCAGAAAGTCATTCACCAACCACGGAATCTGAACCTGATCACACCGCACTCGACAATTTCTGCTGGCATATCTCTTTAACTTTCCCGCTTCATGCATTCCAAGATGGTATGGATCCGCTCTCTTTTCTTTCTTATTTAACTACGCTGGGAGAGGTTATTTATATCGAGGCTGTCGACCGAAAATTACCTGATTGGCACAACTTTGA
Organism: Vibrio sp. V10_P2A27P122; assembly: GCF_963874335.1. NCBI lineage: Bacteria > Pseudomonadati > Pseudomonadota > Gammaproteobacteria > Vibrionales > Vibrionaceae > Vibrio > Vibrio sp. V10_P2A27P122. The sequence continues at coordinate 4,499 of NZ_CAWNHY010000040.1, forward strand.
TCCGGAATGTTGTTATTTGGGTTTTGAACTGCGTTTCTATTCGCCGGCATCTAAACAACAAATCGAAGACGTGTTTGAATTCATTCGTGAAGAAGGTGACGTTCGCATCTTTCCACCCAGTGCCAAAGTGGGTGACTTCATTGATCACATTCAATCAATGCCCGATGAAAATTATAGAATTGGCGAAATATTAGTTCGTTGTGGCGCGCTCACTGAGACTGAATTGAAGCGTGCATTGCAGCAACAAAGTGAGCGGCGAGAAGCGAGTTCGGACGCGATACCCATAGGCGAAATTATCACTCAGGCTGATGCTCAATTAGCACCCGTACTCAATGCGGCGGTCGATAAACAAAGTAAAGCCCGAGAGGCGCTAACCAAAGAGCAAAAAAGCTTGCGAGTGGATGCTGAAAAGTTAGATACCTTAATTAATTTAGTCGGGGAATTGGTCACCGCAGGTGCCGGCAGTGCATTACAGGCGGAGCTAATTGGCGAAAATGTAATGATTGAATCTGTTGCACGGCTCAATGGCCTTCTCGAAGAAGTCAGAGACGCGGCACTACAGCTTAGAATGGTGGCTATCGGTGCGACATTTGCCCGTTTTCAACGCGTTGTTCGTGATATGGCGAAGGAGCTAAACAAAAGTATCCATCTTACGATTACCGGTGCGGATACCGAATTAGATAAATCAGTGATTGAAAAAATTGGCGATCCTTTAATGCATTTAGTGCGCAATGCGATTGACCACGGCATTGAAACAGAGGAAGAGCGTGTCGCAAATGGTAAACCTTCTCACGGCACCATCACGCTCAATGCTTACCATGACTCAGGCAATATAGTGATCGATGTGAGCGATGACGGAAAAGGGCTCAACAGCGAAAAATTGCGCGCAAAAGCGATTGAAAAAGGGCTACTTGATGAAAACCAACTCGTGAGCGATGACGAGATTTTTCAGCTCATTTTTGAGCCCGGCTTTTCAACGGCCCAGCAGGTTTCCAATATTTCAGGACGCGGTGTCGGTATGGACGTAGTGAAGCGAAATATTACTGATTTGCGAGGTCGAGTAGAGATTCACAGCCTACTTAATCGAGGAACAACTATCCGCATTGTATTGCCGCTCACACTCGCGATCATTGATGGTTTCCTAATTGAAGTGAGTAGCGAAACCTTCGTTGTGCCATTGGATGCCGTTCAAGAATGCGTCGAACTTGATGACCAGTGGCTCAAAGATGGCCAAGGCAAACCTTATATTAATCTCAGGGGACAAGTGCTGCCTTTAATTGATTTAAGAGTGCAATTTAACCTCACTGCGCGTCGCTCAAAACGCCAAAATGTGGTGGTGGTCAGTAGTGCGGGGCAAAGTGCTGGTTTGATCGTGGATAATTTGTTGGGGGAATTACAAACCGTAATTAAGCCACTTGGGCCGATTTTTTCACGGGTTAAAGGAATCAGCGGTTCGACTATTTTGGGCAGCGGGGATATTGCTCTTATCTTAGATATCGCCAGTTTATCGCAACATATTATGAAGGAAGAGTCGAAGCATCGCTTATTGGCAATGCACTAACTTGGCTCAATTACATCGTCAGAAAGGAATAGGCTATGTTTAAAAATATTTCAGTTAAATTCAAACTAAGTATGCTAGTTGGCATCTTAAGTTTGTTACTCATTGTGGTCGGATCACTCGGGCTTTATGGCATGCAAAGAACACTGCATGGGCTAGAAACGGTCTACTATGACCGAACCGTACCAGCACTGTCTATCGGTGACATTAAATCTCGTCTTCTGAGCAATCGTATAGCGCTGGCTTTCTCACAACTGTACCCAGAAGCGGATATTATTCGTGCTCAGATTGAGACGGTTGAGAACCACCTCAAAGTGATTGATGACAAATGGGGCAAATACAAGTTAACTAAATTAACCAAGGAGGAGGCTGAATTAGCAACACAATTTGAAGAACAAAATAAAGTCTTTGTTGAGCAAGCTCTACAGCCCACCATTGATGCTTTGCGACGTTTAGACATTGATGAAGCGACTCGCCTTGCGGTTGATAAAGTACGCCCACTCTATGCACCCGTTGAAAAAACAGTAAATGCATTAATTCAGCTGCAATCTAATGAAGCGCAGAATGTTTATAACCATGAGGTTGAGCTTTATGACAACCTACAAATGATAGCCATTGGATCAATTATATTGGGGCTACTGTTTGGTATTGGATTTGCGGTTACCTTGATCCGCGGGATCTGTAATCCTTTAGAGCAAGCAGTGTCGCTGGCTAACCGACTCGCTGTGGGTGATTTAACAGGTAAAATTGAAGCGACGTCAGGCGATGAATTGGGTCGCTTGCTTGAAGCCATGCAAAAAATGGTGGCCAAGTTGTCAGACATCGTAGGTGAAGTGAATAGCTCAAGTAATGCATTGGCTTCGGCATCCGAAGAAGTTTCAGCTACCGCTCAGAACTTAAGTCAAGGGGCGAGCGAACAAGCGGCCAGTGTTGAACAGACTACCTCGTCGGTAGAGCAGATGTCAGCCTCAATCGCGCAAAACACTGAAAATGCGAAAGTGACCGATAGCATGGCAGGTAAAGCGGCTAAAGAAGCGAAAGAAGGTGGAGAAGCGGTAGCTAAAACCGTGTTAGCGATGAAATCGATAGCTGAGAAAATTGGTATTATTGATGATATCGCTTATCAAACTAACTTACTTGCGCTCAACGCCGCAATCGAAGCTGCTAGAGCTGGCGAGCATGGTAAAGGTTTTGCAGTGGTAGCGGCCGAAGTCCGAAAATTGGCAGAGCGCAGTCAGGTTGCTTCTCAAGAAATTGGTGAGGTCGCTAAAAATAGCGTTGGTTTAGCGGAACAAGCCGGAAAACTGCTGGATGAAATGGTGCCTTCTATTCAAAGAACATCCGATTTAGTACAAGAGATCAACGCAGCTTCAATGGAACAAGCAACCGGAGCAACACAAATTAACCAAGCGATGGAGCAGCTCAACAGTATCACGCAACAAAGTGCTTCCGCATCAGAAGAGCTTGCGTCGACCTCTGAAGAGATGAGTAGCCAAGCACAGCAGCTCCAGCAACTAATGACCTTCTTCAAAACAGAAAATAATCGCCGTGAAGCAGCAAATAAATCTTCAGTTCACCACGAGCAGCAACGCCCTAAACAGAAGAAAGATGTTGAGTTTGTCTCTATGGACGATGAACCTGAGTATGTGCGCTTTTAGTGGCTGGAGGTGAATGTGGCTAATCTTATCCCGGTTGAGGCTAACTCGATGATATTGGCTAAGTCCAATACAGAATTAGCACAAGATCAACAGTACTTAACATTTCAGCTCAATGGTGAAATGTACGCCTTTGCGATTTTGCATGTTAAGGAAATATTAGAGTATGGCAAAGTAACTCAGGTGCCAATGATGCCTGACTACATTCAAGGCATTATTAACTTGCGTGGTGAAGTGGTACCTGTCGTCAACCTAGCTCGGCGTTTTTATCTTAAACCGCAAGAAGTGAATAAAAAAACTTGTGTTGTCATTATCGAAGTGACGAATGAAGAACAGCGTCAAGACCTAGGTGTTATGGTTGACAGTGTTTCTGAAGTCATTGAAATATCAAGTAAGTTTATGAGACCTGCCCCTAATTTTGGTACCAAGATCCGGACCGAATTTATTTGTGGTATGGCTCAATTCGATGAAGAGTTTGTCATTATTTTAGCGGAGGATAAAGTCCTATCTGTTGAAGAGTTGGCCATGATGGAACAGGTCAAAGAGCAGAATGAACTTGCAAGTTAAGCACAAATCTCAGCAACTTGGGAATTCAGCCATGGAGCAAATGTCCATCATCAGTGATGCAGACTTTGAGTTGTATCGTGGCTGGATATATCAATCTGCAGGTATCGCACTAACACCCAGTAAGAAAGCGTTGGTGGTTGGGCGTTTAAGCGGGCGCTTAAGGGAGCTCGGTATAAGTTCATATCGGGAGTATTTTGAGTATTTGACGAAATTTAGCGATCAGCAAGTACGCAAACTTGAACAGCAACGAGCCATCAATTTGCTGACCACCAATGAAACGTACTTTTTCAGAGAAGAGGCCCATTTTGCTTATATCCAGCACCATCTCTTCACTGTATGGGGTAAAAAACAGATCCGTTGCTGGAGCGCAGCAAGCTCGACAGGTGAAGAGGCTTATTCTCTGGCAATGTTATTAGACAGCCGTTACCAAGGAGAATGGCAAATAGTTGGTACCGATATCAATAGTCAAGTGTTGCAAATTGCATCACAAGGTATTTATCCGATGCTACGCCATGAACATATACCGAAAGCCTATCTCAAAACGTATTGCCGAAAAGGCATCGATACCAAGCATGACACATTGAAAATCGTTAATTCATTAAGGAAAAAAGTAAAATTCGGATTAGCGAACTTACAAAATCAGTTGGATGAACTTGGTCACTTTGATCTTATTTTTTTACGTAATGTTATGATTTATTTTGATC
>NZ_CAWNHY010000041.1:0-8918 GCF_963874335.1 Vibrio sp. V10_P2A27P122
AGAATACACGATCCTTAGTTATCACTACACCTTCAAATTGACTATTTTTATTATTCCTGTTTTAACCCCTAAAAACTGCCTTTTATTGCTTAGATTGGGCGATAGTTGGCAAAAATTTAGTCAGCTACGCAAAATACTTACTTTTTTCTTCGCTCTTGAATCATCAAGCTTTGAATTGAGAGTGTTAAGCGTTATAACTAATAATTATAAACTATGATTGAAAGATCTGGATCTTTGATAATGGATTACGGGGCCAATAATGAAGTTACAGCAGTTAAAATATATTGTTGAAGTGGTTAATCACAACCTGAATGTCTCAGCAACTGCGGAAAGCCTTTATACCTCTCAGCCAGGCATTAGTAAACAGGTTCGTTTACTCGAAGATGAATTGGGTATTCAAATTTTTGAGCGTAGCGGTAAGCACCTGACACAAGTCACGGGTGCAGGTGAAGATATTATTCGTATCTCACAAGAGATCCTTTCACGTGTGGAAAGCATTAAGGCCGTGGCAGGGGAGCATACGCACCCTGAGATGGGTACGCTGAATATTTCAACGACTCATACACAAGCTCGCTACGCGTTACCTGATGTAATCAAAGGATTCACTGCGCGTTATCCGAAAGTGTCGTTACACATGCACCAAGGTACTCCAAGTCAGATGTCGGAAGCGGTTGCAAAAGGCACCGCTAATTTTGCGATAGCAACAGAAGCGCTTCATCTGTACCAAGATGCCATCATGCTACCTTGTTATCATTGGAATCGTTCTATTGTTGTGCCTAAAGATCATGCTCTTGCAAAAAAAGAACGGGTAACGATTGAGGATTTAGCCGCGTATCCATTGGTCACTTACGTGTTTGGTTTTACTGGTCGTTCAGAGTTAGACACTGCATTTAATCGCGTAGGGTTAACGCCGCGAGTTGTCTTCACCGCCACCGATGCGGATGTGATAAAAACTTATGTCCGAATGGGAATTGGGGTGGGTGTTATCGCAAGTATGGCGATAGATAAATCACGCGACACCGATCTTATCGCGATTGATGCCAGCCATCTTTTTGGTGCGAGCACGACTAGCATTGGGTTTCGCCGAGGCACATTTCTGCGCTCTTATATGTTTGACTTTATGGAACGTTTCGCGCCTCATCTTACTCGCCCTGTCGTCGAACGGGCTACCTCGTTAAAATCGAATATCGAAATAGAAGAGATGTTTAAAGACATTGAATTGCCAGTTCGTTAAGCAAATTTCGATCATTTAAAACGAAACACTTTCTAATTAAACCATCACCTCCTAGAATTGGCCTTTCTAGGGGGATGTATGCGCGCGCTTTTCAAACATATCGATGCTTTTTTAATTGAAAACCAACGTTTTTGGCGATTTGAGCCCTTTCATCATAGTGGCTTAGACAGTTCACCTTGGAAACATTCAGATCATAGGCTGGATCAGTGGTTGCAAACGCTATCTTTGGACAGTATCGATAGCTTAAAGTCATCGCCGCAAGCGCTCATTGAGCAACTTCATCCGTATATCGAGGGGTTAAAAGAAGCGGATATCATGATTAGGCTTCAAGATGCCCCTCGTAATACTCAGCAAGCACTCAGCCCTTACTTAGAGCAGGGGATCCCTGGCAGAAAGCTAGAACAAATTCGTTTAATGAGCGAATCACTCCTCTCTAGGCATTCAGGAACGGAATGGCTAGAGTGGTGCGCGGGTAAAGGCTTTTTAGGTCGAATTATCGCAGCGCAGTCAAAACAAAAAGTCACTAGTTTTGAATATCAGTCGCAGCTCTGCCATGCAGGACAAGCATGCGCCGATGAACATGATCTTCCGATGCAATTTATTCAAGGGGACGCTTTTGAGCCGCAAGCGTTTGGCGTTTTCAATACCAATCAGCATGCCGTCGCTTTACATGCCTGTGGTGATCTCCATGTTCGCCTACTCGAATATTCCGTTGCTCATCGCTTGCCTGCGATTACGTTTTCACCATGTTGCTACCATTTAATCAAAGCCGATAGCTACCAACCCATGTCCAGCTACGGTCGTACTTCTTCTCTTGCCTTGTCCAAAGAAGAGCTGCGTATTCCGCTACAAGAAACCGTTACGGGGGGAGAGCGGGTTCGCCGTCATCGTTTGCAAGAAATGACGTTTCGTTTGGGTTTTGATTTGTTGCTAAGATCTGAGCTTGGGCATCATCAATATTGCCCAATTCCGAGCCTCAAAAAATCACAACTAGCCGAAGGATTTTTAGCTTTTTGTTATTGGGCGGCGGCACAAAAAGGCATCGCATTACCAGAAGTGGATTGGCCTGCTTATGAACGTAAAGGCGAGCAGCGTTTTTGGCAGATGGAAAGGATAGGCTTAGTACAACAGGCATTTCGCCGCATGATTGAGCTTTGGTTGGTATTGGATAAGGCACTTTATCTTCAAGAGCAAGGCTATGAGGTGCAGATTGAGCAGTTTTGCGCTAGGAAAGTAACGCCACGCAATATATTGGTTCACGCTTTTAAAAAATGAAAGCCAAGCGCATGACGCACTTGGCTAAGAATTGAGAGCTTTACCGCAAATTGTTATCGTTAGTTAAACAGAGCGATAGCTTCAGATGGGTCAAGATATTCAAGGTTGAAACTCTCGGCGACCTCTTTACAGGTGACTTTACCGTGTATCACGTTTAAACCTTCTAGGAATCCTTTATCCTCTAATAATGCACGTTGATAACCTTTATTGGCCAGTTTAACAATATAAGGCAACGTAGCGTTATTCAAGGCGAAAGTTGATGTGCGAGCCACAGCGCCTGGCATGTTTGCGACGCAGTAATGAACGACGTCATCAACGATATAGGTCGGGTCATCATGAGTGGTAGCATGTGAGGTTTCAAAGCAGCCGCCTTGGTCAATTGCCACATCAACGACCGCAGAGCCAGGTTTCATTCTAGAAATCAGATCTTTAGTTACGAGTTTAGGAGCTGCTGCTCCGGGGATCAGTACTGCGCCTATTACTAAATCGGCTTCGAGGACGTATTTTTCAATCGCATCCTTTGTTGAATACACGACTTTAGCGTGACCTTGGAATTCTTCATCGAGTTTACGCAGCATATCAACACTTCGGTCGAGAATCGTCACATCAGCACGCATTCCGACGGCAATTCTGGCTGCGTTGGCACCGACTACACCGCCACCAATCACCACCACTTTTGCTGGTGCGACTCCGGGTACACCACCCAGTAACAAACCACAGCCCGCGTGTGATTTTTCTAAACACTGCGCACCTGATTGAATAGACATTCGACCAGCGACTTCAGACATTGGTGCTAATAGTGGCAAGCGACCCATATTATCTGTTACAGTCTCGTAGGCTATACAGACAGCTTTGCTCTTGATTAGCTCCTCAGTTTGTGGAAAATCTGGAGCTAGATGTAAATAGGTAAATAAAATTTGGCCTTCGCGGAGCATTGCTCGTTCAGCAGCCTGAGGTTCTTTGACCTTAACAATCATTTCTGCTTTCGCAAAAATGTTAGAAGCAGTAGGAAGAATGGATGCGCCTACAGCGATGTAATCATCGTCTGAAAAGCCGATGCCGGAACCGGCATTTGTTTCAACATAAACTTGGTGACCGTGTGAGACAAGTTCGCGCACGCTTGCGGGAATCATGCCCACACGATATTCGTGGTTTTTGATTTCTTTAGGAACTCCAATGATCATCCTGACTCCTTAGGTTTTTTTGGTTGTTATAACTATATGTAGGGTTGTTGTTTCGAATTTGTGACTAGTATAGATGTGAATGTGTAAAATTTGATACTGAATATTAAAAAGTTGTAGTATATATTTTTGCAAGGAAGTAATAAGGTGGAATAAAAAATGGCAGACAACTATAAAAGGCCGTCCAAGGATTTAGACCGTATCGATCGCAATATTTTGAATGAATTGCAGAAAGATGGTCGTATTTCGAATGTAGAATTATCAAAACGAGTGGGTTTATCTCCAACCCCCTGTTTAGAGCGTGTACGTCGTTTAGAGCGTCAAGGTTTCATTACCGGTTATACCGCGTTGTTGAATCCACAATATCTTGATGCTTCGCTGTTGGTATTTGTGGAAATTACATTGAATCGCGGTGCACCTGATGTGTTTGAACAGTTTAATACTGCGGTTCAAAAACTGGATGACATTCAAGAATGCCATCTTGTTTCGGGTGATTTTGACTATCTTCTCAAAACTCGAGTCTCTGACATGGGGGCGTATCGTAAATTGTTGGGTGATACGCTATTGCGTTTGCCCGGAGTCAATGACACTCGCACTTATGTTGTGATGGAAGAAGTGAAGCAAAGTAACCAGTTGGTTATCAAAACTCGATAACGCCAGATTGTCTGAATAGTGGTACTTCTTTCCACATTCTGACGTTCGCCAATTGGGTTTTTAACCTTGATGTGGTTAAATCACACAACAAACCGAGCGGCTTTTGCCGCTCGGACTGTTTTCACCCAAACCAACACATCAAGCCGCAATAAACCTTGAGTGTTGGCGTTAATCAGAATCTAGGTTTATGTTCAAAGAGAACCAAAATAAAGTTGAGACCATTATTAAGACCAGCGAAGAGCCTCAGTCTTCACGCCTCAATGGATCGCAACGTCTGAAAGAGTGCGGGCTTATTGTCGCTGTGCTTGCCTCTGTGCTTCTTTCCATCGCTTTATTAACATTTAGTCCCGCCGATCCTTCATGGTCACAAACCGCGTGGGGAGGCGATATTGAAAATGCAGGCGGTATTATTGGCGCATGGATTGCCGATACCTTGTTCTTTATTTTTGGATCGCTGGCCTACCCAATACCGCTCATGATTACTGTGCTAGCATGGGTTTTTCTGCGTAAAAGAGAAGAGAATGAACCCCTTGATTTTGTGCTGTGGGGAACGCGTTTACTCGGCTTAACCATCTTGATTTTGACCAGTTGTGGCCTTGCGGATATCAACTTTGACGATATTTGGTATTTTTCATCTGGTGGTGTGATTGGGGATGTCTTAACCAGTTTGGCGCTGCCAACGCTTAATTTACTAGGCTCAACCTTAGTATTGCTCTTTTTATGGGGCGCTGGTTTTACGCTGCTAACGGGTATCTCCTGGCTAAGCATCGTGGAATGGTTAGGCACGATGAGTATTTCTCTTGGCGTTGCGTTGATCAATCGATTACGTGGTGAGAAAGATGAAGATATTGCGCCCGTTTTGTCGCCAATGGAATTGTCGCCGCTTGAATCATCATCCGCAGACTTAGCCGTTGTTGAGTCTAGTTTGCCAAATGAAGAATATGTCAAATCAGCCCTCGATGCGTTTGGGGCCGAGCAATACACGCCTGCGGTAGAGGTTGAAGAAGAGCTGGAACAGACTCACTCGCCAAGACGTTTTAATATTCACATGCCAGCGGCCAAAACTCAGGCTAATACTTCTCCTGAATTCAGTGAAACTCACTCAGATGAAGCGCCATTTGATCGCAGCAAGCAGCTTAGTGCAACGATTGAAGAGTTAGAATCTGTTGCGTTGGAAGAGGATGACCTTGCTCTTTCATCGGCAAACTGGGTAGATGAAAGAGCTAATGAGCACCAAGCATTAGCCAGTGCCGACCTCGATGCCAGTCAAGAGGCTCAGCAATATGCATGGGCAGAGGACGAAGAGGTGAGCGATCCGTCGCTTACGATGACAGAAGTTTATCTTGATGTGTCGCGTGTTGAACCGGTTATTTCCAATTTGGATGTGCTGGATGAAGATGAATCAGATCAAGCGTTGGCTGTTGATCTTGATGTGATGTCAGAAGATGACGAGCCACCGTTAGGCCAGCAAGATAGCGATGTGACGGTTTTTCAGAACATGGTGTCTTCGGCTCAGGCCAATATGGCGGCCAAGCAAAATCCATTTTTAATGCAAAAAGAAACTAACCTGCCTAAACCGACGGAGCCACTACCGACGTTAGAACTTCTGTATCACCCAGAAAAGCGTGAACACTTTATTGACCGAGAGGCATTAGAGGAGGTTGCTCGTTTGGTTGAATCTAAACTCGCGGATTACAAAATCCAAGCGCAAGTGGTTGATATCTTTCCGGGGCCGGTTATCACTCGTTTTGAATTAGATTTAGCTCCAGGCGTAAAAGTGAGCCGTATTTCTAGCCTATCGATGGATTTGGCGCGTTCCTTATCGGCAATGGCGGTGAGGGTGGTTGAAGTGATCCCCGGTAAACCTTATGTTGGTCTTGAACTGCCAAACATGAGTCGTCAAACCGTCTATTTGTCAGATGTTATAAAAAGCCGTCAATTCCAAGAAGCGAAATCACCCACGACCATCGTTTTAGGGCAAGACATTGCAGGCGAAGCATTGGTCGCGGATTTAGCCAAAATGCCGCACGTGTTGGTGGCTGGTACAACAGGCTCAGGTAAGTCGGTTGGGGTCAACGTGATGATCCTCAGCATGCTTTATAAAGCGAGCCCAGAAGACGTTCGCTTTATTATGATTGACCCGAAAATGTTAGAGCTATCGATCTACGAGGGTATTCCTCACCTGTTAGCTGAAGTCGTGACTGACATGAAAGACGCATCAAATGCTTTACGTTGGTGTGTGGGTGAAATGGAACGTCGCTATAAATTAATGTCTGTGCTTGGTGTGCGTAACATCAAAGGCTTCAATGATAAGCTAAAAATGGCTGCTGCTGCTGGCCACCCCATCCACGATCCTTTGTGGAGAGAAGGGGACAGTATGGAGAGTGAACCGCCACTGCTGGAAAAACTGCCTTACATTGTCGTGGTTGTTGATGAATTTGCTGATCTGATGATGGTGGTGGGTAAAAAAGTAGAAGAGTTGATCGCGCGTTTGGCACAAAAGGCTCGAGCTGCGGGTATTCACCTTATTTTGGCCACTCAGCGTCCATCGGTTGATGTGATCACCGGTTTAATCAAAGCGAATATTCCGACCCGCGTTGCGTTTACCGTTTCGACTAAAACCGACTCAAGAACTATTTTGGATCAAAGTGGTGCGGAATCACTGCTCGGTATGGGCGATATGCTCTATCTACCACCGGGTTCTAGCCACACGATCCGGGTTCACGGTGCGTTTGCCTCGGATGAAGATGTGCATGCGGTGGTAAACAACTGGAAAGCACGCGGTAAGCCGAACTACATAGAAGAGATCACTTATGGTGACCAAGGGCCAGAAGCCTTGCTACCCGGTGAGAAGATGGAAAGTGATGAAGAAGTGGATCCGCTATTTGATCAAGTGGTTGAACATGTAGTGGAAACGCGTCGAGGTTCAGTTTCAGGTGTACAACGCCGATTTAAAATCGGTTACAACCGCGCTGCAAGAATTGTAGAGCAGCTGGAAGCACAAGGTATTGTGAGCGCTCCCGGCCATAATGGTAATCGCGAAGTACTATCGCCAGCGCCGCCGCGAGATTAATCACGGTCATTGTAGGCAACACAAACAAACAGCGCCACCCATGATGCCATGAGCGGCGCTGTTTCAATTTAGCTAGCATAAACTCTCGCCAGCCTTGCTAACGGCTATTTTTCTTGCATCAGCCCCATCAGTGCTTGTTGCGTGTCAGATATTTGTTGCTGCGCGGATGGTGTGCTGCCAATTCCCAATTGTTGTTTAGCTTCATCTTCAGAGAGACCTAAGTGGCAACACAGTAAATCAATCGCCATTTGATAGTTGCTCGTTTCAGCCATGATGCTGTCCTTTGTCCGTCGAAAATGTCTGTTTCCCATGCAATGTAGTCACTTTAGCTGGGACTCTCAATACGACCAAAGTCTTATGAGTTCAATTGCCCATCACGTGCTGTAAGGGTAGGTTAACCATCTTGCTGTTCAATAACAGATTTTAGAAAACTCGGCGTCAGACATTAAATGTTTCAATTTATCGCTTAACCTTGTTTTTCAAATCTTAGACTATATGTATATGAAAAATTGTGTAGGTTTATGCTAGCGTCGCTTGCAGCCTACACTCATAATAAGCTTTTCATTCGGAGATAAGTAATGAAGCGAGTCATGTTATTTCTAGCAACCAACCTTGCGGTGGTGCTGGTTCTTAGCCTTGTATTAAATATTGTTTATGCTGTGACGGGGATGCAGCCGGGCAGTTTATCTGGCTTGCTCGTCATGGCCGCGTTGTTTGGTTTTGGCGGCTCATTTATTTCATTATTGATGTCAAAGAGCATGGCTCTGCGCTCGGTAGGTGGAATGGTGATTGAAAGTCCACGTAACGAAACTGAGCATTGGCTAGTGCAAACGGTGCGTCGTCAAGCTCAGCAAGCGGGTATTGGTATGCCAACGGTAGCAATTTATGATTCGCCGGACATCAACGCTTTTGCAACAGGCGCTAAACGTGATGATTCTCTCGTCGCTGTTTCAACGGGGCTATTGCACAGCATGACGCGTGACGAGGCCGAAGCGGTATTGGCGCATGAAGTGAGCCACATTGCCAATGGCGATATGGTCACGATGACTTTAATGCAAGGAGTGGTTAATACCTTCGTTATTTTCTTATCGCGCTTTATCGCAAACATCGTGTCGTCTCGTGATTCAGAAGAGGGTGGCGGTAGCAATATGATGGTTTATTTTGGCATCTCTATGGTGCTGGAATTGGTATTTGGCTTCCTCGCGAGCTTTATTACGATGTGGTATAGCCGTCATCGCGAATTCCACGCCGACGCAGGTGCAGCAAAGCTTGTGGGTAAACACAAGATGATTGCGGCGTTAGAGCGTTTAAAAATGGGGCAAGAATCTCAATTGGAAGGTTCCATGATGGCTTTTGGTATCAACGGTAAACGTTCAATGACGGAATTATTGATGAGTCACCCACCGCTTGATAAACGCATCGCCGCTTTGCGCAATAGTTAATCTAAGCTAACTAAAAAGAGAAGGCCAGCGAATTATGCTGGCCTTTTTGATCGTCGTAA
>NZ_CAWNHY010000042.1:0-8772 GCF_963874335.1 Vibrio sp. V10_P2A27P122
AATCTAATATTTATCTTTAATTAAAAATTAATTAGGGCTGGATAAGCCTAGGCAATGACGAACAATATAAAAGACACTATACCTTAATTTGCAATAGCAGCCAAAATAATAAAAACTCACTCGTGACAATTTTAAATTAATATTCAATATATCCTTTGTCAGCTGGCATTTAATTAAAAACATATAAAGGATATAACCATGAATTCACGTAAGTGGAAACACGAACTACCGGCTTCTATACAATCTAGAATTGACTATTTTATCAATGATTTGATTAATGCAAATGCTAACGGGAAACACCTAGTCCTAGGGAAAAGGCCAACAAAAAACGACATAGTGTTACAAAGTAATGATTATTTAAGCTTGGCTGATCATCCATTAATTAAAGCACGGCTGAAAAATGCCATCGATAAAACACATGATAGTGTTTTCATGTCCGCTATTTTTCTACAAGATGAAGAGTCTAAACCTTCATTAGAAACGAAATTTGCAGAATTTGTAGGCTTTGATAGTTGCCTTCTTTCTCAATCAGGATGGAATGCTAATACTGCCTTGTTGCAAGCCGTGTGCGGGCCACAAAGTAACGTCTACATTGATTTTTTTGCTCACATGTCAATGTGGGAAGGTGCTCGTTACGCTAATGCCAATATTCACCCATTCATGCACAATAATTGTGATCATTTGCAAAAACTGATCGCTCGACACGGCCCAGGGCTCATTGTGGTTGATTCGATTTACAGCACTATCGGTACGATTGCACCACTCACCGATTTGGTCACTATCGCCAAAGAGTATGGATGCGCCATTTTAGTTGATGAGTCGCATTCACTTGGCACACATGGCGAAAAAGGTGCCGGACTTGTCAGTGAATTAGGGTTAACAGCAGAGGTTGACTTTATTACAGCTAGCCTTGCGAAAACGTTCGCGTATCGCGCTGGCGCTATTTGGGCGAATAATAATGTGAATCACTGTATCCCTTTTGTGGGTTATCCCGCTATTTTTAGTTCAACTATTTTGCCTTATGAAGTCGAAGCGTTAGAAGCGACATTGGACATTATCAAATCAGCCGATTCTAAAAGAACTCAGTTGCACCGCAATGCACACACACTACGTCGTGGACTAAATAGTATAGGGCTAAGCGTACGAAGTGAGTCCCAAATCATAGCGCTAGAAACCGGAGATGAACGAAATACAGAAAAAGTTCGCGATTATTTAGAAGAGAATCAAATATTTGGTGCTGTTTTTTGCAGGCCTGCCACTTCAAAGAATAAAAACATTATTCGGCTTTCGTTAAATAGTAATGTCACTGACTCACAAATTGACACCATATTAACCGTGTGTGAAAGGGCCCAAAATGATAGCAGTCTCTATTTCAAGTAAGTCACGCATCGACATACTAAACCAATGATACAATCTCAAATAAGAAGGATAAGGTAAGGAATAACCCTAGGGTTTACCTAGGGTTATTAAATCCAGTGACTTAATTTTTTTAACAATAGCGTTTTATCCGCTGGTTTTAAAACGTAATCATTCATTCCTGATGTACGGATTTTTTCTATCGTTGAAGGGCTATTGTCACCCGTGTGCCCAATAATAGGCACTTTACTGTAAGAAGCGGTGGATGAACGGATAGATAAAGTGGCCGAAATACCATCCATAATCGGCATTTCAATATCCATTAACACCAAGTCAATTGAATTATTGGCCAACATTTGTAATGCTAATTCCCCATCGCTCGCTTGCAGTACTTCATACCCTTGCTTTTCTAGCAACAGAGCGGTGAAGCTACGTAAGGAGTGGTTATCATCGACCAACAAAATTCGTTTTTCATAATCATATTGTTTTAACGGGATAACATTTTTATCGGCAATAAGCTCTTCCGTTTCAAAGAGTAGTTCATCAATAATCGCCGATCCATCCAATAACAATTTGTGCTTTTCAATTGGGTAAATGGTTAAATGACGCTCCATCGTCAGCGCGTAACGCTGATTTTGGTCATATAAATAGCAAACTTTTGCTTGTGTAAAATGCAGTTTAGGTTCCAGTTTGGTTAAGTAATCCGGCGTTTCATCCAACGTTTGCAGATCCACAAAGATCAGATCAAATTCAAATTCAAACTCTTCTCGACGCAAAGCACTCTCAGGCTCTAAGACATTAAGCTGGAAACCAAGATAGAACGATTTCTCACTGAGATAACGATTCACTATGCTCGTTTTGCCAATATAAAGCAGAGATTTCGCCTTCATTAGATCGAGTTTAATATTAGCGACGGCTTGCGAATCATACTCGGGAAACGTTAAAGTAAACTCCGTCCACTCTCCAAGTTCAGAACGGCAGATAATATCCCCTCCAAAAGCATGCATTACTTTACGGCAAAAGGGTAACCCCAGACCATAGCTGCCATTTTTACCGAAGGTATAAAAGTCTTTAAAAATATCGTCCAGCAAATGAGGTTCAATACCAACACCATTGTCTTTCACTGTAATTTGGTGGCAATTCTCACTTGATTTCAAGGTTATATGGATATTAAACATATCGTTATTTTGATAGTAGAACGCATTCTTGAGTAGATTGTAGAGCACGTATTTTAACAGTGTACTGCTGCCTAAAAAATCAAAGTCATCCACCACCTTAAGAGTCACTGCCTGCCTGTCTTCTGGTCTTTTATAAGAAAAACTGCGCAGTGCCTCTTCTATAACAGGCTTTACAGCATGCTTTTTAAAGGTCGATGTTGAGACCCTATTTTGATCAATCGAGGTTAACAGTAAATCAATGGTCTCATTACCGGAGCGAATGACTTCATCAGCATCTCTTAATAGCCCAGCAATCAGCTCTAAATCTTTAGACGGTAGCGTATAAGATTCTGATTTGGATGCCGTAGGATTGGGCAATACTGAACCCATTACTTCAATTGACGCTTTTAACGCACTTAATGGATTTCTCATTTCATGCGCAATCCCTGCGCCAAAAGACTTGGCAATCGACACCTTCGCTTCATGTTCAATTTGGTTACGAAAATAGAACAGGTTGCCAAAAATGTAAGTAAATAGAAAAATCGGTACGTACGGCCATTCCACCATCACTCGCAGTTCCGCGTCCATTACGCCATAAGTCACAAAGTAAGCACATGCTAATGCAATAGCGGCTTGAATCAGCATGACTTTTGTTTCGTGGACTAAGAGGATATGGAGGAAAATAGACGCCATGAACGACATCGCCCAGATCGTTGACCAATCGTTCATCAGCATCATGTAGCCAAAGAAGAATGGCAAACAAAATCCTATTGAAAACAAGTAATAGTAAGGTAAGTAGTGCTGTAAATGTTTCGGCGTTGAATTGCGAAAAATAATCCCCGCAAATAAAATGGCGCAAATCGCCCGTAACTCCATACTTTCATAAGGTTGTGGAAAGAGATAAGTCCACACGTAATAATAAAGGGGAAAACCAATGAACCCCATCCATCCCACAAGGGTGAGGTTCGGCTCAGCGTACTGGTATATTTTTTTTACTACGTCCATGTAACCTTACCAAACTGATACATTCATTTTTATAATCATAATTGTGCATAGCCTGACTGTGCATAACCTGTTTTTTTGAAAGCGTCGAAGTCAGTTACACTCATCACGCCATACCTATTAATAACTAGCACAAGATAGACCACATTCCCATTCATTATGCAACAAGTCTTATTGAGCTGCCGTTATTTCTCGCCACATCGACATCAATGCGTAAGGCTATTTGCTCTTTCAGCTCGCTCACGTGAGAAATGATGCCGATCGTTCGGCCTCCTTGTTGTAAGTCGACAAGGGTTTGAATCGCCAAGTCCAATGACTCAGGATCTAAACTGCCAAAACCTTCATCGATGAACAGTGTATCCAGTTTAATACCGCCGCTGTATGATTGCACCACATCCGATAAACCCAGCGCTAATGACAACGCCGCCATAAAAGATTCACCACCAGACAAGGTCGCCACATCTCGCCATTTTCCGGTGTAGCCATCTTCGACCATCAGATCAAGCCCTGAACCCACATTACCTTTGGCGCGATCTTCTTTACGCTTGAGCAGGTAACGCCCCTTACTCATGATCTGCAGCCTCATTGAGGCTTGGATCAGCACATCATCTAACAGCACGCCAAGAACAAAGCGATGCAAACTCACTTTGGCGCCTGTTTTGCCGTTGGCGATATCGCTCAAAGTCCCAAATACTTGATACTCTTGCTCTAAGGCTTCATTTTTTATATGTAAAATAGCGATTTTTTCTTTCACACTGGTTAAGGCATCCATTTTAGACCGTAACGTGCTCCATTGATCCAATGCGCTTTGCTGTAACATGGCTACAGCCTTGACCGCGCTTGCATACTCAGCAAGATTGGGCTCACTTTTTTCACTCAGCTCACTGGCTAATGTTTGAAGCTGAGCGTTTAACGTCGTACTTTTTTCGTCAAATTGTTTGATCTGCTTTTCAAGCTGCTCGATCTGCTGCGAAGATAAACGCGCCTGTAAATAGTGCTCAGTATCGTCGAACTGGCTCTCAATCAGCGCACTGTGCCACTGCTGCTGTGACTGCGTAAACGCATTTTGCCAATGAATCTGGTGTTCGACCGCCGCCGCCAACGCCGCTTTCGCACCAGAAAAATCAGCGTTCGCTTGATTGAAGCGCGCTTTAGTTTCCGCATCTAAATGGTTGAGATTGGCCAATTGCAGCTCTAACTGGGTTAAAGATTGGTGCAAATGCAAACTGTCTTGATACGACTCCGGGATCCCTTGGCTTAAGGCAGAAACTTCGGTCTGCTCTTTGGCAACCGTCAGGGTGGCCTGTTCGACTTTATGCTGCTGCGTTTCAGCATTTTGCTTAGCTTGTGCTAACTGCAGTTCTAATTTTGCCAATTGTTGAGCTAATTGCTCTGGATTGAGCGATTCAAGATGAGCAATGGAATGTTCAAGATCGCTTTGAGCTTGCTGCAGTTGTACTAAACTTTGCGTATTTCCAGATAATGACTCCCTCAAACTTGCCATCTCTTGTTCAAGCCGTGCGTATTGGGTCGCTCGTTGCTGTTGCTGTTTTAGCGTTTCTTGCTCTGTGGCCAGTTTGTTTTGCTGTATCGCTCTTGCCTGCTGCACTTGCGCCTTAGTCACCGTTTCTCCGGCATAACGCGCTAATTTAGGATGATCGCAACTGCCACACACCGGGCACTCGTCGCCTTGCTCCAAGGTTCGAGCCAGCTCGGCGGCTTGGTTGGTGTGCCAAATCAGCTCTAATTTATCGGCTTGCTGCTTCGCGTCCAACGTTGCGTACTGTGCCAAATCAAACTGCTGCTGACTATAGCTCAGTGCAGCTTGCTCTGTGGCTAAACGCTGTTCAAGCTGCTGCAGCTTTAATAAGCGATCAATCTGCTGTTTGATGGTTTCAAGCTCTAAGCGCTGTCCTTTTAACTCAGCCAACTGTTGGTTGGCTCTTTCGCACTCTTGACGCTTAAGCATAATTTGCTGTTCAAATTGCTCAACAGCGGTGTGCAAGTTGTGGCGATTTTGCGTCGCGAGCTCCACTTCACGTAAGGCTTGTTGCAGCGCTTTTTGATGATGCTCCCGTTCAACAAGCTTAGTTTTGATTAGGTTTAAGTCATAAATTTGTTGCATCAGATTCGGCACTATTTTGACTTTTTCTGCCGCGTCTTCTTGAGCCGCTTTGGCTTGTTGCCACTGCAGTTGTGACTGTGTAAGCGCTTGTTCTTTTTCGACTTTTGCTTGGTTGGCCGCTTCTAACTGACGTTGTGACGATTGTAATTCGTAATAGGGTGAATCTAAGCGCGTAGCTTGCAAGGCTTGATGCCTTTGAGCTTTTACCGCATCGATGACTGACGATTGTGCATCGTGATCGGCTTTAAGTTGCACGAGTTGACGCTGCTCTTGAAATTGTTTAGCAAGGGTTTGCGCCGCTTTTTGCTCGCTGCTCGCTGCATCAAACCTTTGCTGGACATCTAGGTACGTTGCGTGAGCGGCCGTTAATTGGGGTGACAGCTCAGCAATACACGTTTCAAGGTGTGACTCGCTAGTTGCGTTCACGACATCCAATGCGCCTTTAATTTGGTGATCAAATTCTTCTTTCGCTTTGCGGATCCCCGCGGCTTTCTCAAACAGCGCTCGTTCAATTTGGCTATAAATGTGAGTTTGAAACAACTGACCAAAGATTTGCTCCCGCTCTTTGGAGTTGGCAGTCAGTAATTCACGAAATTTCCCTTGGGGGATGACCATCACTTGGCGAAACTGTTTTACATCTAAACCGATCAATTCCACCATGGCTTTACCGACGGGATTGGGTTTGTTAGCAAGCAATTTCATTTCGCCATCGACCCATTCAAACAAGCTAGCGGCATGGGATTTTTTTGTTGAGCCTTCACCGCGTTTTTTCGGCACTTCTTGGTCGGGCGAGCGATCAACTTGGTAGATTCGCCCGCCAAGCTCAAACTGGTAGCTGATTTCGGTGAGCGTGTGCGGGTCCGCGTAGTCGCAGCGCATTTGATCACCAGTGCGCTCACTGCCCGTCGTTTCACCATACAAAGCGTAGCAAATGGCATCGAGCAGTGAACTTTTGCCCGCTCCGGTTGGACCATTAATCAAAAATAGCGGTGAGGCTCCCAAGGCGGTAAAATCCACCACTTCTTTATGAGCAAAGGGGCCAAATGCTTGCAGGGTCAATTGTATTGGACGCATTAGGCTTGGGCCCCCGGCTTTAGGGCTTGAATGACGTCGATCACCGCTTGCTCTTGCGCTGCGGTTAACGCTTCTTGCTTAGCTTCTAAGAAAAAATCGCGGAACATATCCACCTCACCGCGTGCCAAACGTGCACGCCCCATTGTTTGATCAACTCCCACCAACATGCCCGGTTTTTCTAAATGCAGTACGTTGGGGTAGGATTGACGCAGTTTTTCCATCGGGTCCAGTATCGCGTGTTTGTCGGTAAGACGAACTAACAGATAATCGTGGTTGTGTGGGTCTGTTTTGCCTTGCTCGATGATCTCCAGCAACTCACCTTCAATAATACGCATGCTATGAGGAGCAGTCAGTGGCACATGCGTGGCGCTGGCAAAACCTTGTTCATCAAATTCAACCAAGGTCGCTCCTTTCTTGTGGTGCTGCTCTGAAAAGCTGTATTTCATTAGAGAGCCAGAGTAACGGATATACTCTTCCCCTTTTTTCTGCGGTTGGTGCAGATGGCCGAGCGCAACATAGTCAAAGGGCACAAAGTGCTGATGACTGACACGATCAGATCCGCCAATGGACAAAGGACGTTCAGAGTCAGATTCGATAGCGCCATCAACAAAGCAGTGGCTAATCATAACGTGACGTTGTGACGGATCCCACTGCGATATAATCTTCTCAATAAGGTATTGATGGGCTTCATCATGACTGGTTACGGCCTCTCCAAAGTGGTGGCGAACGACTTCAGGGTCGTTATAAGGCATACCATAAAATGCCACTTCACCAGCAATGGCTGATTTTAGTACCACAGGCTGCATCATCTGTTCAAAATTGCTAATAATGTGCAAGCCCGAGTGTTGCATCTGCTTGGCCGCAAAGCCTAAACGCTTCGCCCCGTCGTGGTTACCGGGGATCATAATTAAGGGGATGGAAAGCTCGTTGCACACGCGGTTGACTATATCATCCATCAATTCAATGGCTGCAGTCGGTGGAACTGAACGATCGTAGATATCTCCGGCGACGATTAAAGCATCCACCCGATTACACTGCAGATACTCAATCAATTGATTGAGTACTGCGCGCTGATCATCCAATAAAGAAACGTTGTGAAATTGTCGACCGAGATGCCAGTCAGAGGTGTGAAGAAACTTCATTCCAACCCTAAAAATACCGAAAATCAAAGTGCTTCATAATACGCGATTAACCAAGAAAAGCGACGTAAGATCGAGAAAAACACCACTTCATCGAAAAAATTGACGGCTGAAACGACTTATATTAGTTGCGGAATATGCTTAGACCTTCAACAAAAAATGGAAGGCCTAATACTGCTCCACTAAGACTGTACCGATAAGTTCGCCTTAACTCTCTGCTTGCGCGTAAAAATAATCAGCAGACGCTGTAACCCAATAAAACTAAACAATAAAATTCCAATGATAATTTTTGTCCACCACGAGCTAAGCGACCCATCGAAGGTGATGTAGGTTTGGATAAGTCCTTGTATCAGCACGCCAAACATCGAGCCAAATACAGTTCCAACCCCTCCTGAAAGTAGTGTCCCGCCAATAACAACCGCAGCGATTACATCCAACTCAACGCCAACAGCGGCTAGTGGATAACCTGCAGATGTGTAGATAGAAAATACGACACCAGCAATACTCGCAATGAGGGTCGATAACGTATAGATACCGATCGTCGTTTGCTTCACGGGTACACCCATCAACTCCGCAGAAGTAGTGTTACCTCCAATCGCATACACATTATTGCCAAAACGCGTACGGTGAGCGATCAGCATGCCTGCGGCGACCACCACTAACATGATGACAGCAAGTAAACTTAATCGGCCTCCCCCTACCACCTTCCATGACATACGTGACAAAGAATGAAACACGGGGTGATCAATCGGTAATGATTGCTCAGACATTAAAAAACTGGCACCGCGTAAGAAAAACATTCCGGCAAGAGTAATGATGAATGCTGGAATTTTCAGGGTGTGGATCAGCCAGCCCATCATCGCTCCAAATAGAGCGCCTAACATTAAAACAGCAGGAATAGCAATGGCTGGTGCAACGT
>NZ_CAWNHY010000043.1:0-8708 GCF_963874335.1 Vibrio sp. V10_P2A27P122
GGCTAATGTTCGGTGAGTCATTGGCACCAATGTAACCCACAAAATCTGTATTATTGGCCGTAATGCTGTGATTTCTAGTCGGCATTGGCGTGCTGCCTTTTTCCCAGCTCGCGAAATGTTTTTCTATCAATGCCGTGGCTTGCTCTAATGTGATATTGCCAGCGATAACGATTTCGGTGAGTTGTGGCTGATACCAAGTGCGGTAAAAATCGGCAATCCCTTCGGGTGTCGCTTGGTTCACGCTCTCTTTGGTGCCCAAGGGATCATGCTGCGCATATAAAGTATTAGCAATCATGTGCTCATAAACGTTTTGAGCGTAGCTCTTCTCCTCTTTACGTGAAAAACGAAACTCGCCCATGATCACGCGTTTTTCATTTTCAACCGATGTGGGAGTAAGCTCTATACCATCGGCAATATCTCTAAACCAGACCAGAGCTGGCTCTACCGCTTGGTTATCGGGTAAATCCAGTTTGTAAACCGTTTCTTGATAAGCAGTATAAGCATTGATGTCAGGGCCAAAACTGACACCTGATTGCTCAAAGGTTTTGATCGCATCATTTCCGGCATAATGAGCGCTGCCATTAAAAGCCATATGCTCAAGAAAATGAGCGTAGCCCGGTTGCTGATTGTTTTCTTGAAATGCGGCTGCGTGAACAATCAAGCGGATGGAAACGGGTTCTTTTTGATTGGGATAAATGTGGTATTTCATGCCATTGGCCAGCTCGGCGCTCGCCCAATAGGGATCTTCTTTGATCGGAGTGAATGCTTGATTTGAAGCACATCCCAACAGAAATAAGCAACTAACGAATAGTAGACGATATATTTTCATAACAACCTCGACATGTATTTGGTGGCAATATACGTCATGAGGTTTGAATTATTTTGGGGAATGTAATTGTCAACTCAGGTTTTGAGAAAGAAGTTTCAATTTTTTCGTAACAATGAATGTTATTAATTACATTGTGTAATTTAAGTGTTAACAGAGTGATGTGGATTGAAACGAGTTTGACCACTATTACTACATTTTGCTCAATCTGGGATTGAATCTTTATACTTTTTATATGCCTATCCTTGGTTTTATACATTTTCTTTAAATCTATCTGATTACTATGAGGTGAGCATAGTTAGATAGGATGCCCATTTAGGGCAATATTGAAATGAAACAACCACAAAAAAGTACCGCTTCGCTTGCACTATTAGCCGTAGGTATCGTTTATGGCGATATTGGCACTAGCCCGTTATATGCACTAAAAGAGGTGTTTTTTAGTCACCACCCATTACCGATCAATTCATTGAATGTACTTGGCATCCTCTCTTTGGTGTTTTGGGCATTTGTGTTGATCGTCTCGGTGAAATATTTAATGCTCATCACTCGTGCGCATAAACATGGTGAAGGTGGTATTTTAACTTTATCAGCAATTGCTAGAGAGCATTGCCCAGATTCACTAAAGCCTTTGGTGTTATTACTTGGGTTATTAGCCACCGGGTTCTTTTTTGGTGAAGCGGTAATAACGCCGGCTATGTCAGTACTGTCTGCTGTGGAAGGTATCGCGGTGGTGGAGCAAGATTTCGCACCATTCGTGCTACCGATTGCAGTAGGAATTATCGTGATTCTGTTTGCAATTCAAGCATTAGGCACCGAACGTATTGGGCGATTTTTTGCGCCGGTAATGGTTATATGGTTTCTCTCGCTGGGCGTTTTAGGGTTTAACGCTATCATTGAGCAACCACAGGTATTAGTCGCAATCAATCCTTATTACGCGTTTCATTTTATCGCCGAACAGGGGGTAAATACGTTGATCATTCTTGGCGTCGTAGTGCTGTCAGTGACTGGCGTTGAAGCCTTGTATGCCGATATGGGACACATTGGTATTAAGCCAATCCGTCTTGCTTGGTTTATGATTGTGTTACCCAGTTTATTGCTTAACTACTTTGGGCAAGGGGCTTATCTGTTGGTTTCTCAAGGGGTTACAGGTCAAACCTTTTTTGGTTTAGTGCCTAATCTGTGGCTATGGCCTGTGATCATTTTGGCTACCTTAGCGGCCGTGATTGCTTCACAAGCGGTGATTTCAGGGATCTTTTCATTAACTCGTCAAGCAATGAACTATGGTTATCTCCCGCCATTGAAAATTACCCATACGTCAGAGCACTCTCAAGGGCAAATTTATGTTCCAGCAGCCAATGTGTTGCTGTTTGTCGCTGTGCTGTTTGTGATGATGCGTTTCCAATCATCGGCTAACTTAGCCGCCGCTTATGGCATCGCCGTAACGGCGATCATGGCAATTTCGTCGTTACTGATAGTGATTGTGGCACGTTATTACTGGCAATGGCCGCGAGCACATGTTTGGTTGCTGGGGACGGTTTTTGTTAGCCTAGATGCCTTTCTCTTTACTGCAACTTCGACCAAATTGAGTGATGGTGGTTGGTTGCCGATTTCGCTAGGTGGTCTTATCTTTGCTGTGATGTCTATTTGGCAGCAGCAGAAGCAGCGTTTACTTGACGTGTCGGGCAGTGATTTGTCGCTTTCTGCCATGATTGCTTCTCTTGAAGGGGAAACATTTCGTCGTACCCAAGGTAATGCCGTCTACCTTTCGCGTGTCAGCCATCATGTCCCTCGCTCTTTGGTGCATAATTTGAAATACAATAAAACGCTTCATGAGCGTAATATATTGATGACGTTTCAGTATGAATCACAGCCTAAAGTGCATCCTTGTCGCCGAGCAGAGATCGAGCAGTTGTCAGAAACGTTTTGGCAAGTGATCATCCATACGGGCTATCAGGAAGTACCAGATATTGAACAAGTGATGCACTCCTGTTCGCTTAAAGGGCTGCATCTACATCCCAATGAGACTATTTTCTTGCTCTCTGCTGAGCGTATTCAGGCGCAGAAAGTGGGCCTATGGCATGATTTCAAAGCGCGGTTATTTATCTTAATGAGCAAACATGCGCTGCGTACGGCAGAGCGGCTTAACATTCCTTCTGATCGTTTGATTGAGATGGGCGTCTATCGAGAAATTTAATGTCTTGATTGCATTGTGTTGCGGTTCAGCGCACCGACTCATTGAGCTTAAAGTAAGATCCATCAACTCACGTAGAAATAAGCCGTTTCTTTATCAAGGAACGGCTTATTTCTTAGCAGGGTTAAGGTGTGTTATTCAACGTTTTTGCCAAGCGCTGCATACAGTGGCCAGTCACCTTGCTTAACCAGTGCCTTTGTGTATTCGGCGCTCTGCGCAAGATCATAATGGTGCTCAATGCATGGAGAATAAGCGACAACCAATGATGGCCCCTTATGTTCCCCAGCCGCTTGTAGCGTTTTGATCGTGTGGTTCATATTGGCCGCTAAAGCGATTCTTGCCACATAAATACCGGGCAGGTTTTGGTAAAGAGCAACCAAATCTTTGGCGGGATTTGGGTTGGGTAAACTACACAGTTTGGCTGTTTTTCCTTGTGGGGTTGATTTGGATTTTTGCCCACCAGTGTTGGCATAGCATTGAGTATCGAGTACTAAGATATTGATGTTTTCACCGCTGCGTAACACATGGTCAAGGCCGCCAAAACCGATGTCATAAGCCCAGCCATCGCCACCTATCAGCCATACCTGCTTTTCAATCAAATAATCAAGTAATAGCTTTAATTCGGCATGCGGAGTGTCTGACGTTAAGCTTGATTTTATCTTGCTCAGTTGTTGTCGACGCTCATCAACGTCAGTGAGTAACTCATTGCTGCCGTGAAGGGAGTGTTGAGCAAAGGCCGTTTGTGCTCGCGCCCCTAAGGCTTTGACGGCTAATCGCATTCCCAGCCCAAATTCCGCGTTATCTTCAAATAGGCTATTAGCCCATGCAGGTCCTCTTCCTTGGGCATCTTGGCTGTAGGGTGTTGTGGGCAAATTGCCACCAAAAATGGAAGAGCATCCGGTGGCATTAGCAATATAAAGTCGGTCACCAAATAACTGGGTCAAAATCCGAATGTAAGGTGTTTCACCACACCCAGCGCAAGCATTAGGGTATTCGAAATAAGGCTCAACATGCTGGATGGTTTTGACATCAATACGGCTCTGTTGGTGGATGTTTTGTATTGGCAGCGTATTAAACTGGGCAAACTGCTGCTGTTCTTGTTCATAACAAAGCGGCTTACTGATCATAGTCAGCGCTTTCTGCTCAGGGTCGCGCTTGTCTTTGGCTGGGCAAACTTGCGCGCAGAGTTGGCAGCCAGTGCAGTCATCGGGCGATACTTGCAATGTGTATTGCGCATCTTGTTGATGACGAGAGCGATAAGGCATGGTTTTAAGCGCGGTCGATGTTTGATGTGCTTCGTTGGGTTCGAACACCCGAGCACGAATTGCTGAGTGCGGACATATCGAGACACAGTAACCGCACTGAGTGCAGAGACCCGGATCCCAAACTGGTAATTGTTCGGAGATATCTCGTTTCTCTAAAGAAGAAGTATTGGTTGGCCAAATCCCGTCAGCAGGGTAGGCAGAGACAGGTAAATCTCCTCCTTTCCCAGCGAGTAACCATTCCACCAAAGAAGAGGGTTGGCTGCGCTCTTTGATCGCAAATGATGTTTGTGAGGTTTGTGCGGTGATGGTGAAAGGTGAGTCGTTTATCTCGTGCGCTGCTGCCTCAATGCACGCGAGGTTACGCTCGATAAGTGCGTCAGGTTTTCCTTGTAATTGCGTTTTGCACATTGCTTGCAGAACCAGCAAAGTTGCACGCTGTTGAGAAGGTTCTTGGCTTGGGCTGAGCAGTAAAGTCGCCGCTACTTGCATAGCGACGCTGGCTTTGTTTTTGAGTTGATGCTGAGCGCTTAACTTATCGGCATCGATTGTCACCACTTTGATCTGTTTAGCTTGAATCGTCGATTGCAATGCAAATGGCAGAGAATCCCACAGTGCTTGCCCTGTAAGCGATGTGTTGATCAATAGTAGCGCGCGCTGACAAAATCGCTGCGTGATATCGATGTCTTTCAGTAGGCCTAATTGACTGAGCGAAATTAATCTGGCTTGCCGAATCGGGTACGGAGTTTGGATCGGTTGTTCGGAGAGTCGCAAGTGCGTCGTCGTAAGATTGCGTGATTTTTTCGAGTCGTACTCGAACTGAGCATTCACATACCAGTGGTTTTGCTTGCCAAGAGCTTTGAGCACGTTTTTTCCTGCCGAGATGCTACCATCACCACCGTAGCCGTACATCAACACCGTTTGCAGCGCTTCTTCTCGTTCAGGCTGTGAGGTAACGGGTAGGCTAAGATGAGTGACGTCATCATCGATTCCTACCACGAATTCTCTTTTCCGGCCGTGCTCATTTCGCATCATAGCGAAAATGTGCTGCGCATCTTCTGGAAAGAAAGCTTTTCCCGATAAACCATAACGGCCTCGGAATAACTCAATGGGTCGACCACTTTGGTAAATGGCATCAAGCACATCCAGATACAGCGGTTCACCGCTACTTCCGGGTTCTTTAGTGCGGTCCAACACACTGATCTGCTGTACCGATTCAGGCAAGGCGTTGAGTAATGCTTGAGTAGGAAAAGGGCGATAGAGATGAACGGTGACAACACCGACGCTCTCATCTGGCTTGCTTTGAACGTATTGGTTGAGTGTTTCACTGACCGAGCCAAGAGCGATGATTAGTCGTGTAGCTTGTGGATGGCCACGGTACTCTACTAAGTGATAGGCACGTCCAGTGAGCTGCGCAAACTCATCCATACAGGTTTGGACAACATCGGGTGCATGCTGTTGATAGCGGTTTTGCGCTTCGCGGCATTGAAAATAAGTATCTGGACCTGCCGTTGCTCCGCGTAAGGTTGGGCGATCGGGCGTTAAGGCGCGCTGACGAAATTCAAGTAATGCGCGATGGGGAAAAAGTTGCGCTACCTGCTCGGTGGTGAGCATGTCTATATTAGTTAAGGTATGAGAGGTGATAAATCCATCAAAAAAATGGACAAACGGTAACCGACTGCGCAGTGAAGCCATGGTCGATATCAACGCCATGTCTTGTGCTTGCTGACCGTTGCTTGCGCATAACATGGCAACGCCCGTTTGCCGAATCGACATCACATCTGAGTGATCGCAAAAAATCGATAGGGCATGGGTTGCGACACTGCGCGCGGCGACATGGATCACGCACGG
This sequence comes from Vibrio sp. V10_P2A27P122, assembly GCF_963874335.1. NCBI lineage: Bacteria > Pseudomonadati > Pseudomonadota > Gammaproteobacteria > Vibrionales > Vibrionaceae > Vibrio > Vibrio sp. V10_P2A27P122. Next base: position 6,131 of record NZ_CAWNHY010000043.1, read on the forward strand.
AGTCAGCTCTCCCACCAATTTATATAAAGTGGGGATCATCAATAATAATCCTTGCGAAGAAGTAAACGTCGTGGCTAATGCACCGCTCATGGCGCTGCCATGCACAACCGCAATGGTTCCCGCTTCAGATTGCATCTCAATTACCTCGGGTGTCTCCCCTAAGATATTGAGCTGGTGTTTTGCCGACCATGCTTCACAGCACTCGGCCATGGTGGTACTTGGCGTTATCGGGTATACGGCAATCACTTCACTTAATTGATAGGCTATATTTGCTACCGCAGTATTGGCATCAGTAATCCAATTCATTACTCTGGAAACCTCTTGTGTTTATCGCAATCGTTGCGACTTACGTCTGAAGATGTATGATTCCGTCACTAAGGTGACAAAATCACGAGAAACAAAGATGGTTAAGACGCTAAACATGGCGCGAGTAAACGAGACACAACGGGTCATCTTATTGATATGCCTGTATGTGTTGGTTACTACGGTGGGCGTGATTTACCGAAAAAATATCTTAGAAACAGACATGGCAATGCTGTTTTTATTGCTCAACATTGTTAGTGCTTCACTACTTCGTCCACGCAATGCATACCTCATGACCATTATGGGCGTCATAGTGTATTACTACTTCTTATTGCCGGATTACAGTTCGTTCCGTTTTAAGAATGCACAGCATGTGATTACTTTTTCGGTGATGGTGTTCAGTGGGATGTTCGCGATCAATATAACACAGTCACAGAGAAAGCAAATACAGAAAAATAAGCACCTCCAGATGCGCCATAAGACCTATTATCAGCTTGCTTGCCACTTGTCGGCACTGCGAACCAGTGAGCAAATTGCGCAGGCGACCGTGCAATTTCTTAATAAAGAGCTGAGCTTGCCGAGCGCGATTTTATCTGCTCACCCTCACTGGCATCTGCTTGCCAAAAACGATTCTTTTCCGTATGCCCAGCTAGAAGAATTTGATGGCCGTCATGTACCTGCGGCCACCACCATTCACTGGCTTAAAGATCGAGAGACAGTATTGGGCGTATTAGTGGTTGAAAAAGATCAACAGGACAAAGTTACCCCGTGGGTCATTTCATTACTCAGTTTGTCACTGGCACGTTCGCAAGCTAACCAAGCGCTTGCGGAAGTGGAAACGGCTAATCAATTAGAAACCATGCGTAGCACGTTATTAGCATCAGTATCTCATGATTTGAAAACACCATTAGGGACGATCATTGGCGTGGCAACGACGTTGACCGATGCGGGGTTGAAGCTGGATCAAGAGGTGCAAGATGAGCTATTGAAATCGATCGCTGAGCAAGGTGAGCGGCTCAATCGTAGTTTAACAAAACTGCTTGATATCACGCGTTACACTAGCGCGGCCCTTGTACCTAAGTTGGATTGGGTCGAACCTGAAGAAGTGCTTGGCAGTGCACTGAGCCGTTTATCTCGACGATTGCGTCACCATCATGTGAATTTAAAAAGTGAACCAATGTTGGTTGAACTCGATAGTTTATTGATTGAACAGGTTATCTCTAACCTGATTGAAAATTCAGCCAAATATACACCTAAAGGAAGTGAGATAGAGATTCAGATAGAATACCGCGATGAGGCGTTTATTTTAACAGTAGCGGACAATGGCCCCGGTATTCCTGAGCAAGAATTAACCCGAATTTTTGAGCGTTTTTATCGCCTCAACCATACCCAAGTCGATGGCACAGGGCTTGGCTTAGCGATATGCCAAGTGATCGTCACCGCACATCACGGTACGATAGTTGCTCGCAACCGTGAAAGCCAAGGTGTTAGTTTTACCGTGGCGATACCATGCCGACTTTACGATTTAAAGGGACTGTATGAACAGTGAAATTAAAATCTTGATCATTGAAGATGAAGCACCGATTCAACGTTTTCTCAACGTGTTGATCAGCGGTTATCAGTATCAAGTCAAAACGGCTGGAACAGCAGAGCAAGGGGTAGCCTTAGTCGCAAACTGGAATCCGCATCTGATTTTATTGGATTTAGGCTTACCAGATATGGAAGGTATTGCACTCACCAAAGAGCTTCGGGGTTGGACGCAGACGCCAATCATTGTCATCTCGGCCCGTGATAAGGAATCAGATAAGGTTCAAGCACTTGATGCGGGAGCCAACGATTACTTGATTAAACCATTTGGTAGTGAAGAACTGCTAGCGCGAATACGTGTCGCGTTACGCCAACTGAGCCAACCTCAGCCTCAAGAGTCGGTTTGCTACCAATTCGGCCAGATAGTTGTCGACTTGGCATTTAAGCAAGTGACTAAAAGTGGTGAACCGTTAAAACTGACCAAAACCGAGTACAATATTTTAAAACTTTTGGTGAGAAATATGGGCAAGGTTTTGACTCATAAGCAAATTTTAAAAGAAGTGTGGGGCAGTAACTACATTGAACATCATCATTATGTTCGTATTCATGTTGCCCAGTTGCGTCATAAAGTGGAAGAAAATCCAGCCCAACCTAAACATATTATTACAGAAACAGGGGTAGGATACCGCTTGGTAGAAGGCGAATCAGACCAGTTGGCGATTTAGGCTACTTTATAAAATCTGGATAT
>NZ_CAWNHY010000044.1:0-39389 GCF_963874335.1 Vibrio sp. V10_P2A27P122
GGTTAATATTCTTCCTGAAAAGTCACTAACGTGTGTAAATTAAATTTCTTCGTTAAAATAAGGAGATTACTATGAGTAAGAAAGATATGAAAAAAGCGCAACTTAGCCTAAAAGAAAAGCGGAAATTAAAGCAAGAAAAAATGGAAGAAAGCAGTGTAATTAAAGAAAGGAAAAAACGCGGAAAATAAAATAAGTTTTCATCGGTTAAAGTGCAAAATAAAGCCTAATGATATCGTTAGGCTTTTTTATGTCTCTGTATTGACTCTATATCCTGCTAATGAAGGCTTTGTAACTCTACGGAGTATCAGTTTGATTTGATGTCCTCTTTCTAGTTTCTGTTCGCTTTAGCGGGAACTAAAAAATTTTTCAAAAAATCCTTGAAAAGAATTTTAGTGCCCCTATATCTATCAATGAAGAGGATGCCGTAAGGACCTCTGGAATGGCGACACAGGTTTGCTCTCTTAAGAGGAGCCTTGTGTTGTGATTATTAAATGTGTTGTTAGCTCCATGTTGAAAGAATGGCTGCTAACGGCTTAGCGCCTATGCGTTAAGGCTATTGCTTATGATGAGGATAGTATGATGAGAACAGTAGATTTCACTCCTTTATACCGCAACGCAATTGGTTTTGACCGTCTATTAAACATGATGGAATCCAGTTCAGCGAAGAATAGCTCTGCGGGTTACCCTCCGTACAATATTGAACAGCAAGACGACAATAAATATCGCATCACGATGGCGGTAGCTGGTTTTTCTGAAGAGCAGATTGAGATTACTCAACAAGAAAATACGCTGATTGTGCGTGGCGAACGTAAACCCGAAGAGAATAAAAACTACGTCTACCAAGGTATTGCTGAGCGCGATTTTGAACGTAAATTCCAATTGGCCGACTATGTCAAAGTACTCGGAGCCACAATGGAAAATGGCTTGCTACACGTGGATCTTGAACGTGAAACACCTGAAGCGATGCAACCACGTAAAATTGCGATTAATGGTAAAAACTTAATTGAGAACAATTAAGTTACTGGCCACATTAAAGTAGTGAAAGAGCGCCTTTTGGCGCTCTTTTTCATGGCAGAAAGGATGAATTACTGTTGATACGCTAATGCCACTTCTTGAGCAATAATTTGAATGCCCTTTTGCATGGCTTCATCATCTTGCACGTAGTTCATGCGCAGACACTGATGCGCGTGTTGCCAATCGTCTTGTTGACCAATAAAGAAATATTCACCCGGTACAATCAATACTCCTCTGGCTTTTAGACGTTGGTAAAGTTCCATGGTGGTTATAGGGAGCTCATCAAACCAGAGCCATAAAAAGATCGCCCCTTCTGGTTTATGGATACGAAAGCGCGGGTCGCTAATGGCTTGCTTGAGTAACTCGACTGCTCTTTGTGATTTCTGCTGGTAGAAGGGCTTGATCACATCGCGACTGAGCCTTAATAGATCGCCTTTTTCAATCATGTGATGAGCAATGGCTGGGCCGATGCTGCCTGGCGCTAAACTAATGATGCCATTCATGTTGGTTAATGCTTGGGTAATGGTTTCGTTGGCAATGACGATACCGCAGCGCACACCGGGTAAACCCAGTTTCGAAAGGCTCATGCATAAAATGGTGTTGTCATTCCAAAAGGGTTCAATCTCTTCAAAAATGATGTTGGGAAATGGAACGCCGTATGCATTGTCGATAATCAGTGGGATATTGTTCTCTCTAGCCAGCTTATCGAGCTTGTGGATCTCTTGTTCTGTGAGCACATTTCCCGTCGGATTGGTTGGACGGGAAGCACAAATGGCGGCTACCGACGAATCCACGCTCAAGGTTTCGAAATCCACGTGGTATTTGAATAAGCCATTGTCGAGTAGTTCTATTTCTGGGCGATAGGAGACAAAAATATCTTCATCTATCCCGGCATCACCATAACCAATATATTCAGGCGCTAATGGCAGTAAAATTTTCTTATGTGAACCATCAGCTTGCTGGCCAGCAAATAGATTAAATAGATAGAAAAATCCACTCTGGCTGCCATTGGTTAAGCTAATGTTCTTTTCACTGATTTCCCAGCCATAGGTTTCTTTGAGCAGTTTTGCGAGAGATTTAACGAACAGATCTTTACCTTGTGGGCCATCATAGTTGGCGAGGGCAGCGATCAGTTCACCACTGCTAAGCATGTCAGCACTGGTTTGATGAAAGTAGTCAATCATGGCGGGAATGGCGGCTGGGTTACCACCGCCGAGCATAATGGCTCCGGGAGTGCGCAGGCCATCATTGAGATCGTCCATTAACTGGGTAATACCGGAATACTGATTAAATTTTTCACCAAATTTCGAAAACTGCATTGCTGACTGCCTAATTCATTCTTGTATTTGCTTGCATAAAGGGGCATGAAACGATGCCATGCCCATCGAGTAATCCTTGAACATACCCCAATGTTTTTGCGAGTCAAAGCACTATTTTTCGCCAAATAACACACTTCGGTCAGATAAAACAAAAAGCCCAGCGGATGGCCGCTGGGCTTTGATAGATTAATTTGTGTGCCGAAATATCAGCGACTACTTTTGCAGCAGTGAAATATCAGCAATTTGTAGGAACAGATTACGCAAGTTGTTGAGCAGCGTTAAACGGTTTTGTTTTAATGCTTCATCGTCTGCCATCACCATGACATTATCAAAGAAAGCATCAACAGGTTCACGTAGTGCTGCCAGCTTGCTCAATGCTTGTTGGTAATCACCGGTAGCGAAAGCAGGTTCTAGTGCTTCGGTCATCACTTCCACTTCTTCCGCTAAGGCTTTTTCGGCTGCTTCTTGAAGAAGTGTTAGGTTGATTTCTGCAGCCAGTTCACCGTCAAATTTCGCTAAAATGTTACCGACACGCTTGTTTGCCGCCGCTAGGGCTTCAGCCGCTTCCAGTTCACGGAAGTGGGAAACTGCTTTAACACGTTTGTCAAAATCAGCGGGTTTGGTTGGACGACGAGCAAGTACCGCTTGGATGATGTCGACGCTAAAACCTTCATCTTGATACCAAGCACGGAAACGGCCAAGCATAAACTCAATTACATCGTGCTCAACGTTGTCGTTGGTAAGGCGATCACCAAACAGCGATTTCGCTTTTGCTACGAGGTCAACTAAGTCCAAGTTATAGCCGTATTCAACGATGATGCGCAGTACACCCAGTGATGCGCGACGCAGAGCAAAGGGATCCGAGCCTTTTGGTGCTTGGCCAATACCGAAGATGCCGACTATGGTGTCTAGCTTGTCTGCGATTGCCACAGCGGCGGAAACGCCATTGGTTGGCAGAGCATCGCCAGCAAAGCGTGGCATGTACTGTTCGTTTAGTGCAACGGCGACTTCTTCTGCTTCTCCGTCATGGCGAGCATAATGCATACCCATCACGCCTTGCGTGTCGGTAAATTCAAACACCATGGAGGTCATCAAATCGCATTTAGCCAGTAAGCCCGCACGTTTTGATTTTTCTACATTCGCGCCAATCTGCTCTGCAATGTAACCAGCCAGTTCAGTAATACGGTCAGTTTTATCTTTAATCGTACCCAACTGCTGCTGGAAAATCGCGGTTTCTAGTCGTGGTAGACGATCGACTAATTTGCTTTTGAGATCGGTATTAAAGAAGAATTCCGCGTCCGCTAAGCGTGGACGAACGACTTTCTCGTTGCCTTCGATAACATGGCGAGGCTCTTTCGACTCGATGTTAGAGACGAAAATAAAGTTAGGCAGCAATTGCTTATTCGCGTCGCTCATCTGATGAGAATAAACCGGGAAGTATTTTTGGTCACCTTTCATGGTGTAAACCAAAGCTTCTGACGGTACTTTAAGGAATTTTTCTTCAAATTTAGCCGTAAGCACCACTGGCCATTCAACCAGTGAGGTCACTTCTTCAACCAAGTCATCGTCAAGATCGGCAACACCGCCAACCTGTAGCGCTGCTTTTTGTGCATCCGCAATAATTATCGCTTTACGCGCATCGTAATCGGCGATCACTTTACCGCGCTGTTCTAAAATCGCTGGGTATTGTTCTGCTGAATCGATGGTGAACTCTTTTTCGCCCATAAAGCGGTGGCCACGAATGGTGCGCGCAGAAGCTACGCCTAAGATCTCACCTTCGATCAGTTCATCACCCATCAAAATAGTCAGAGTTTTTACTGGGCGGATAAATTGTGTTTCTTTATCACCCCAGCGCATGGGTTTGGCGATAGGCAAGTTTGCTAACGCTTTGGCGGCAAGTTCAACCACAATAGCTTTGGCATCTTGGCCTTTGACTTCCTGTTTGAACAGTAGCCATTCACCTTGTTCTGTTGTTAGGCGATCCGCTTGCTCAACAGTAATGCAGTTACCACGCGCCCAGCCTTGTGCTGCTTTGGTTGGATTGCCATCGGCATCAAAAGCAACAGAAATAGCGGGGCCACGTTTTTCGACCACTTTATCCGCTTGACCTTGGGCCAAGTTGGTCACTTTCAGTGCTAAACGGCGAGGGGTTGCAAACCATTTGATGCCTTCGTGTGCCAGTTCAGCGGTTTTCAATTCTGCGGCAAAGTTAGCCGCAAACGCTTCAGCCAAAGTGCGAAGTTGTTTTGGTGGTAGCTCTTCTGTGCCTAATTCAATTAGAAATTCTTTTGCCATCTTATTTGTCCTCACCCTTTTTACACATAGGGAAGCCGAGTGCTTCACGAGATGCGTAGTACGCTTCTGCAACCGCTTTGGTCAGGTTACGGATGCGTAGGATGTAACGTTGACGTTCTGTCACCGAAATCGCTTTACGCGCGTCCAATAGGTTAAAGGCATGGCCCGCTTTCAAAATACGCTCATAGGCAGGAAGTGGCAGCGGTTTTTCTAGTTCAAGTAGATGCTTACACTCTTTTTCGCACTGGTCGAAGAAAGTGAAAAGAAAATCGACATCCGCGTGTTCGAAGTTGTAAGTGGATTGTTCGACTTCATTTTGATGGTAAATGTCACCATAGGTGACTTTACCTAATGGGCCATCTGTCCAGACTAAGTCATACACTGAATCCACGCCTTGAATATACATGGCAAGACGTTCAATACCGTAAGTGATTTCGCCGGTGACAGGCTTGCACTCAAGGCCACCGACTTGTTGGAAGTAAGTAAATTGAGTTACTTCCATGCCGTTTAGCCACACTTCCCAGCCAAGACCCCAAGCACCTAAGGTTGGGTTTTCCCAGTTATCTTCCACGAAACGAATATCGTGTACTAGTGGGTCAACACCGAGCACCTCTAAAGACCCTAAATACAACTCTTGAATGTTGTCTGGTGAAGGTTTGATGATGACTTGGAATTGGTAATAGTGTTGCAGGCGGTTTGGGTTTTCACCATAACGACCGTCCGTTGGACGACGAGAGGGTTGAACATACGCCGTTGCAATGGGCTCTGGGCCTAAAGCTCGCAGGCATGTCATTGGGTGAGAGGTTCCTGCACCAACTTCCATGTCTAATGGTTGAACAATGGTACAGCCTTGTTGGGCCCAATAATCCTGCAGCGCGAGGATCATACCCTGAAAGGTTTTGATATCGTATTTTTGCATAGTCAGGTTCGCGCGATTCTTCTGTCTGAATGGATGAAAATAACGAACAAGTATACCCAGATATTCGCTCAGCGAGTAGGGGTAATCTTGCTTAATTAATGGTCGAAAATCCGTTTTGGTCGAATTTATCGCATCGATTGTGCCAAATTCCTGCACATGAACGATTTTGACTTATTTCTAACTTGAGATTTTCACTCGGCCTGATTAGAATTGCGCCGTCTTTGGGGAGTAGCTTACCAGTGAGATTTCTTATCTTAATGGTTCGTTCGTCAACATAATTGGTGCCAAATCACCGTGGCGTTCGAGGCTAAAGTCATTTTAGCTTAGCAAGACCTTAGACAAACATCACAAACCGGGGTGGGGAGTGGCGTTTGTCTATGGTTATTATATTATCCCGCCCCATTGAGCCTGTCGTGAGCGTATTAGCTATTTCAATTACTACCGTCGCCTTAGCTGAAATTGGCGATAAAACCCAACTGCTTTCTCTGCTGCTAGCCAGTCGTTATCGTAAACCTTTGCCTATTATTGCCGCCATTTTTGTCGCAACGATGGTTAACCATGCACTCGCTGCTTGGCTGGGCGTGGTCGTTGCCGATTACCTGTCACCAGAAATCCTTAAATGGGTGTTGGTCGCCAGCTTCCTTGCCATGGCGGGTTGGGTATTAATTCCAGACAAACTCGACGGCGATGAAAAAATTACCAATCGAGGTCCTTTTGTCGCTAGCTTCATCGCCTTTTTTGTCGCTGAAATTGGCGATAAAACCCAAATAGCAACGTCTATTCTTGGTGCGCAATATGCGGATGCTCTACTGTGGGTGGTGCTCGGAACGACAATTGGTATGTTGCTGGCTAACGTACCTGTGGTGCTGATTGGTAAATTATCCGCCGATAAAATGCCGCTAGGACTTATTCGTAAAATCACGGCGGTACTCTTTTTGATATTAGCGATCGGCGCGGCGATTTGGTAATTCCAATCGATTAGATGATTGGGCGTGAGCGTGACACAATTTATTACTCAACTTGTCGCCCAACGTCTACGGTTGCGTGATGAGTGACAAATTTATGCCATACTGGTCATGTTACTGTAGTGCTAGATGATGCAAGTCTAAGAGGGAATGCATATGCTGACACGTTATATGGGAATGACCGCCAAGAGCCAAAGTTACTTGTTTACGTTCGGTTTTGTGCTGACGTTGTTGGGTATGGCGTTGACGGAAATGTGGCTACCCATGGTGGCCGGCGCAATCATATTGTGTGGCTTGATGGTGGAATCTTGGATCCGAGTCGCGCACATTATCCCGATGCACGATGAAATTCGAACCCTGCAAAAGCAGATCACAAAACTGCAATCAGAGATCCGCACCATCGAGTTTAATGAGTAGTGTGCAGCGCAATGAATCAATGAATCAATGAATTAATAGCAAAAGGCGGCCTTTTTGAGGTCGCCTTTTCTTTTGCGTGCGCATCACTTAGATCGAGGCTTAACTCAATCCTTTCTTAATCAAATAGAGATAGGGCAATGTGTCCACTTTCTCCGCAATTAACTGATGATCCATAAAGCGGCAAAAACTGGGAATGTCTCGAGTGGTTGACGGGTCATCGGCTTTCACTAGTAAAATTTCGCCATCTTGCATGGTTCGAATGGTTTTTCTGACCATCATTACAGGCTCGGGACAGCGCAATCCTTCGGCTTCGAGTATTTGTGTGGCAAGTGCCGGATCAAATGTCATATTCAAACCTAATCGATGTTATCGCAAGGCGTAGATAATACTGGCGAGGAAAAAATATTCAATAACCACTTGGCAAAGTGATCTTTTTGTTTTAACTTGCTTAACAAGTTGATAACAATCTGGTGAGGCACTTATGTTAACAGCGCTTGATAGGTTAACCATTTATTCGGTTCTCTGCTTTATCTCATTTTGTGCCTTAGTGATGCGAACGCCTGCAGAAACGTCGTGGATGCCACTTTTTGGTGTCAGTGCGTCACTGGTTGGGATCTGGCTTGAGATGCATCTTTGGAAAGGCATCTCAGAAGAGCAGAATCACTAATCCATCACATATTGATCAACGCATTGCACTAATACGACACGTAACACATTCCGACACTATCCCCATTTTCTTGGGCTTCCCCGCTGAAAGGCGGGATTTTTTTTGCCTAACGCGTACACTGAGCCTATTTACCAATGACAAAAGTGGGGTTATTGCATGGAGTTGGAAGATATCTATCGTCGCGATCTGAATTTATTGATTGCACTGAGAGTGTTGATAGAAGAGAGCAGTGTCAGTAAAGCGGCCCAGCGTTTAAATCTTAGCCAGTCAGCCATGAGCCGTGTATTAGGTCGGTTACGTGATCTGCTCAATGATCCTCTTTTTACGCGCCAAGGTCAGCATCTCATTCCGACTGAAAAAGCGCTGGAGCTTAATCGCGCATTAGGCGAGCCATTGGAGTCTCTACGTCAAATCCTTTCACCTGTTGAATTTGACCCCCAGCAATGTGAACAAACCTTCACCATTGCCACGACAGATTACGCAATGCAGACCATCTTACCGTTTGCTTTACCAAGGATATATCAAGAGGCACCAAACGTGTCGTTTGAGTTTTTACCTTTGCAGCATGATAGGTTGGCCGATCAACTGACTTATGAAGGAGCTGATTTAGCGATTTGTCGCCCAACGTCGCCAGTAGCACCATTGATGAGTGAGGTGCTTGGGCGAGTCGGTGTGCTTTGTTTGCTCTCCCAACACCATCCGTTGGCGAATCGGCAGATCTCTTTAGCGGATTACCTGACATACCCTCATGCGATGATTGCGATCAGTGATGGTGTTAATGCCTTAATTGAACAAGCATTAAGTGGGCAGCCTAAACGGAAAATGGTGCTCAGAGCCTATCATTTAGAAGCTGCGCTAGCGATTGTTGATACCATGCCATTGATTATTACGGTGCCTGCGGATCTGGCCTATTTAGTGGCAGAACGTTACGCATTGGTGGTGAAGCCGTTACCGTTTCAGTTTACGCCGTTTGACTACTCTATGATTTGGCACTCGCGATGTGAGCATTCTCCTGCCCAAGAATGGTTAAGGCAGATCGTCAAACAAGAGTGCAGCCGGTTGATTGCTAAGCGTATTGAAGAGATGCAGTTAGAGGGATAAAAATCATCAAGCTTTGAGTAAGACCAAAGCTTGATGAACGAATGTTTTAAAGCTTAATCACCACGCGACCAGTCACTTGACCATTGGTGATCGTTTCAGCGTACTGCGCTGTTTGTTCGAGGGTGATTTCCTCACACGCTTGCTCAAAGTAGCTTGCAGGTAGCAGTTTCGCTAAGCTTTCCCATGCTGCCATGCGTTTTTCTAGCGGGCAAGAGACGGAGTCGACACCTTGCAGGCGTACATTGCGCAAAATGAACGGCATGACGGTGGTGGGCAAATCAAAACCACCCGCTAAACCACATGCGGCAACCGTGCTGTTGTAGTCCATTTGGGCTAACACTTTGGCTAACATTTTGCTGCCTACTGTATCGACCGCGCCAGCCCAAATCTGTTTTTCCAGCGGACGAGCTGGCTCTTCAAATTCGCTGCGATCAATAACGCGGCTTGCTCCTAGTTTTTCTAGCAGTGGACCATTTTGTTCAACACGACCAGTTACCGCAGCAACTGTATAACCTAGCTTAGCTAATAGTGTTACAGCAACTGAACCCACGCCGCCACTGGCACCCGTCACCAATATTTCACCCTTTTCCGGTTGAATACCCGCATCTAAAATGGCTTGCACGCAAAGCATGGCAGTAAAGCCAGCAGTGCCAATCATCATCGCTTTTTTGCTATCAAGGCCGTGCGCGAGTGGTACTAACCAATCGGCTTTCAAGCGTGCTTTTTGCGCCATACCACCCCAATGGTTTTCACCCACTCCCCAACCGGTTAGTACAACTTTATCACCGGTTTGGTAGCGAGTATCTTGGGATTCAAGTACGGTTCCCGCAAGATCAATGCCCGGTACCATAGGGAAATTGCGAATGATTTTGCCTTTACCTGTAATGGCTAAACCATCTTTGTAATTCAATGATGAGTAATCGACCGCGACTAAAACTTCACCTTGCGGTAATTGTGATTCGTCGATTTGTTCAATGGTGGCAACTGTGTTTTTTTCTTGTTGATTAAGGATTAACGCTTTAAACATTCGGATCTCCAGATTGGCACAGCAAGCATAAGATGTCGCTAAGTGTAGTACTGAATTAACTATGACTAAAATGAAACTTTAGCATTGGTTCTATGCGTATTATGCATCACTCATAAAAAATGCCAGTCGTGGGACTGGCATTGAGCTTTAGGATAAGAAGAACTGGTATGAAGGATTGTCCGTCTCATCTTTGCATCGGTAACCCAATTCTCTAAGGTGAGCGGAGAAGCGGTTTAAATCGCTCTCTTCGAGTTCAAAACCACACAATACGCGGCCATAATCGGCGCCATGATTGCGGTAATTAAACAAGCTAATGTTCCAGTGTGTGCCAAGCGTGCTGAGAAATTTCAGCAGAGCGCCCGGATATTCCGGAAATTCGAAGCTGTATAATCGTTCTTTTAGCGGCTTAGAGGGTTTGCCTCCAATCATATAACGGACATGCAGTTTGGCCATTTCATCATCCGATAGATCCACCACAGGGTAGCCACCTTGGCGTAAATCGTGAATGATGTTGTCGAGCTCTTCTTGCCCACTTAACAGGCGTACACCGACGAAAATGTTGGCCAGCTTGTCATCGTTATAGCGATAGTTGAACTCGGTGACCGCACGGCCGCCAATGATATTGCAAAACTCAAAAAACGCGCCTTGACGTTCAGGTATGGTCACCGCCAAAAGCCCTTCACGTTTTTCGCCTAGCTCACATCGCTCCGACACGTAACGCAAGCCGTGGAAATTGGTGTTAGCCCCTGAAAGTACGGTGCCTAACTGTTTATCCACCAGCTTATGTTTTTCCGCGAATTTCTTCAGACCAGCCAGAGCAAGCGCTCCAGAAGGTTCGGCAATCGCACGCGTGTCTTCGAAGATATCTTTAACCGCCGAGCAGATTTCATCGCTTGATACCGTGATGTGGCCATCAATGTATTGCTGACACAAACGGAAGGTTTCATCACCAATACGTTTTACCGCGACACCGTCGGCAAACATGCTGACTTGGTCAAGCACCACGGGTTTACCTGCCTCGAGTGCTGCTTTTAAACAAGCAGAATCTTCAGGTTCAACCGCAATGACTTTGATTTCTGGCATCAGCTGTTTGATGAGCACCGCGACCCCAGCGGCTAAACCGCCACCGCCGACGGGTACAAAAATGTAATCAAGGTGGCCATTTTGTTGCAGCATTTCCATGCCAATCGTGCCTTGCCCTGCAATGACCAGTGGGTGATCGAACGGTGGGACAAACGTATAACCTTGCTCGTGAGCCAAGCGTTCCGCTTCGGCTTTGGCTTCATCAAAGTTGTTGCCATGCAAAATCACCAAACCGCCAAAACCGCGCACCGCTTCGACTTTGATATCAGGGGTAGTTTTAGGCATCACAATGGTGGTTTTAATGCCTAATTTTGTTCCCGATAGAGCCATTCCCTGCGCGTGGTTGCCTGCTGACGCGGCAATCACCCCAGCTTGTTTTTGCACCTCAGATAAACTCGACACCATATTATAAGCGCCGCGTAATTTAAAAGAGTGCACAGGCTGGCGATCTTCACGCTTGAGCTGAACGCGATTTTTGATGCGTGCCGATAAGCGAGGCATATCCTGCAGTGGCGTCACCGTTGCGACGTCATACACGGGGGCGCGCAGGATCTGGCGCAGATAATCTGCGCCAGTTTGAGTTGCGTTACCTGAGTCGCTCATCCGCTAGCCCTCGAGCTTAGATTTGTCTCGAACAGCCCCTTTATCAGCGCTGGTGGCCATACTTGCGTAGGCTTTCAATGCCAAAGAGACTTCACGCTGGCGATTGACAGGTTTCCAACCGAGCTGGTCTTGTTTTACGCGGCGCTCAGCCAGTTCAGCTTCTGAAACGTTGAGCGTAATGGAGCGGTTTGGAATATCGATGGCGATAATATCCCCAGAATTAACCAAACCTATCGTTCCGCCGTTCGCAGCTTCTGGAGAAACGTGACCAATTGATAAACCGGAAGTGCCCCCAGAGAAACGACCGTCAGTCAGTAGCGCGCACTCTTTGCCTAGCCCCATTGATTTGAGGTACGTGGTTGGGTAAAGCATTTCTTGCATACCCGGGCCGCCTTTCGGGCCTTCATAGCGGATGACGACAACATCACCAGCCTTCACTTTACCGCCTAAAATGCCTTCAACGGCACTTTCTTGGCTTTCAAAGACCACGGCTGGGCCTGCAAATTTCAGGCTACCTTCATCAACCCCTGCTGTTTTTACAATACAGCCGTCAACGGCAATGTTGCCTGATAGGACGGCTAGGCCACCATCTTGGCTAAAAGCATGCTCTTTGGTACGAATACAGCCTTCTTTGCGATCGTCATCGAGGCGATCCCATCGGCATTGTTGCGAGAAGGCTTTAGTGGTACGAATACCCGCAGGACCGGCACGGAAAAAGGTTAAGACGTCTTCATCTTGCGTTTGCATGATGTCGTATTGAGCCAATTGCTCTTTCATCGATAAACCCAACACGGTGCGAGTTTGATTGTTGATGAGACCGGCGCGATCCAATTCACCAAGAATCGCCATCACGCCACCCGCGCGGTGTACATCTTCCATGTGATATTTTTGAGTCGATGGCGCGACTTTACACAGATGAGGTACGCGGCGTGACATGCGGTCGATATCACCCATGTCAAAATCGATTTCACCTTCTTGAGCGCCTGCTAATAGGTGCAATACCGTGTTGGTTGAGCCGCCCATGGCAATATCGAGCGCCATCGCATTTTCGAATGCGGCTTTGTTGGCAATATTACGCGGTAAGGCGGATGCATCATCTTGCTCGTAGTAACGCTTGGTTAATTCAACAATGCGTTTACCTGCGTTGATGAAGAGCGCTTCACGATCGGCATGCGTGGCCAACATCGAACCATTACCTGGTTGAGAAAGTCCCAATGCTTCGGTGAGACAGTTCATTGAGTTGGCGGTAAACATGCCAGAACAAGAACCACAGGTTGGGCAGGCCGAGCGTTCAATTTGTTCACTTTGTGCGTCGGAGACTTTAGGGTCAGCGCCTTGGATCATCGCATCGACTAAATCGAGTTTGATGATTTGATCAGAAAGCTTGGTTTTACCCGCTTCCATTGGCCCGCCAGAAACAAAGATGACGGGAATATTAATGCGCAGTGCCGCCATCATCATCCCAGGGGTGATTTTGTCGCAGTTGGAAATGCAGACCATCGCATCAGCGCAGTGCGCATTAACCATGTACTCGACAGAGTCTGCGATCAACTCGCGTGATGGCAGTGAGTACAGCATGCCGCCATGCCCCATGGCGATACCATCATCTACCGCGATGGTATTAAATTCTTTGGCGATGCCGCCGGCTTTTTCGATTTCACCCGCAACCAATTGCCCCATATCTTTGAGGTGCACGTGGCCCGGTACGAATTGAGTGAACGAGTTAACCACCGCAATAATCGGTTTACCGAAATCTTCATCTTTGACGCCAGTGGCGCGCCATAATGCGCGCGCTCCAGCCATATTACGTCCGTGTGTCGTCGTTGCGGATCTATACTTTGGCATTGTCTATCGTCCTCTATTACTTCGGTTGTGGGTACACGTAATCCAACCAGCCCCACTTGTCTTCAGTGGTGCCGTTAAATAGGCCGAAGTAAGCTTCTTGCATCACTTTCGTGATTGGCCCACGTTTGCCCTCTCCAACCGTAATTTGGTCTACGCTCCGTACAGGGACGATTTCGGCGGCGGTGCCAGTCATAAAAATTTCGTCAGCAAGATAGAGAGCTTCACGCGCAATGTTCACTTCACGCACTTCGTAGCCCATTTCTTTAGCCAGCGTCATGATCGAATCACGCGTGATGCCCGGCAAGATGGAGCTGGTGGTTGGTGGCGTGAGCAGCACACCGTTTTTGATGACGAAAATATTTTCGCCTGCACCTTCAGATAAATAACCATCCACGCTTAAAGCGATACCTTCGGCATAGCCATGACGACGAGCTTCACCACCGACAAGCAGAGACGATAAATAGTTACCACCCGCTTTGGCTGCGGTTGGAATGGTGTTTGGCGCAGCGCGATGCCAGCTAGAAACCATCGCATCCACACCATTTTCTAGCGCTTCATCACCTAAGTAAGCACCCCAAGGGAAGGCGGCAATGATTAACTCCATTTCAGTATTCACTGGTGGGCAAACGCCAAGGCCAACGTTGCCAACAAAGCCAAGTGGACGAATGTAGGCTGAATCCAGTTTATTGACGCGCAATGTTTCACGTGTCGCTTCCATGATCTCTTCTATCGTATAGGGGATAGGGAAACGGTAAATTTTTGCTGAATCTTTCAGGCGTTGAGCGTGCTCTTTATGACGGAAGACGATTGGACCTTTAGGAGTGTTATAACAACGCACACCTTCAAACACCGAGGTGCCGTAGTGCATTGCGTGTGTCAGTACATGAACGTTTGCATTTGCCCACGGAACCATTTCACCGTTGAACCAAATGTAATCTGCAGTTTTTGTTGCCATTTATTGCCTTCCTTATGCACAAATCTTTTGTTGTAAATTGTTATTCGGTAGTTCGTTATTTTTTATTGGGGT
The DNA here is from genome assembly GCF_963874335.1 of Vibrio sp. V10_P2A27P122. Classification (NCBI taxonomy): domain Bacteria; kingdom Pseudomonadati; phylum Pseudomonadota; class Gammaproteobacteria; order Vibrionales; family Vibrionaceae; genus Vibrio; species Vibrio sp. V10_P2A27P122. The sequence goes on from NZ_CAWNHY010000044.1 coordinate 14,283, forward strand.
GACATCGACACTGCGAATATCCCATAATTTTTCAATTTGATTGATCAGTGTGCTGATGGGGCGATCACTATCAACAATGATTTCAACACTGGCGACTTTGCTGGCGTGGTTTTGCGTTGCGGCCACTTGTTTTATCACAAACCCACGATGGCGAATCACGCGCAGAACACGCTCTAATAGCACCGGTTTATCATCGGCTTTGATGTCTAATAGGTATCTATCCATTAGGTGTTCTCCAACATATCACTATTTGAGGCGCCCGGTGGTACAAGCGGCCATACGTTTTCTTCTTCATCAATCAAAACGTGAAGCAGATAAGCTGTTTTGCTGGCCAGCATTTCTTTAAGTGCTGGTTCAACTTCTTCTTTTTTGGTGATGGTTTTGCCAGGAATATCGAACGCCTTAGCTAGCATCACGAAATCTGGGTTGTCATCCAAAATCGTTTCACTATGGCGGCCATCAAAGAACAGCGATTGCCATTGGCGCACCATACCCAAACGGTGGTTGTTCAGTAGTACCATCTTGACCGGGATTTGGCGGCGCTTGAGCGTACCAAGTTCTTGAACATTCATCATGAACGAGCCATCCCCAGAAATGAGAATGGATTGATCATCTGGGCGAGCAACGGCAGCGCCCATTGAGGCGGGCAACCCAAAGCCCATAGTTCCAAGGCCAGCTGAGGTGATGAAGTTCTGTGGAGCACGCGGCTGAATGTGCTGCGCGGCCCACATTTGATGTTGGCCAACGTCGGTTGAGACGATGGCTGAATCGGGCATCATGTCGGACAGTTGTTTGAGTAACAATGGTGCAAAAATGAGATCGCCCGGGTGGTCATAGCGCCACTTAAAGCCACTGCGCAAACTTTCACTGTGGTGAACCCACGGTGCGATATCACGCGTCAGTTCCAGTTGTGGAAGAATGAGATTGATGTCACCACGTAGTGACGCATTGGCGATACGGAGTTTATTAAACTCGGCCGCATCGATATCGATATGAATCACTTTGGCGTGTGGTGCAAAAGTATCCAGCTTTCCCGTTACTCGGTCATCAAAGCGCGCTCCAACCACAATCAGCAAATCACACTCTTGAACGACCAAGTTTGCCGCCTTAGTCCCGTGCATACCAAGCATGCCAAGGTAATGCGGGTCATGGCGCTCAATCGTGCCCAAGCCTTTTAAGGTGCTTACTGATGGCATCGGATTGAGGCGTAAAAACTCGCGTACGGAATCGGTCGCTTTGGCCAGTTGAACGCCACCGCCAACATACAATACAGGACGAGAGCTTTGTGAAAGCAGTTGTTGCGCTGCGTGAAGCTGCTCTTGGCTGGCAACTGGCATGGCTGGCGCAGTGAATGCAGGTAGCTCAGTCACGGGGGTTTTTGCCAGTTGTACATCTTTAGCGATATCCACAATCACCGGGCCGGGACGACCCGCTTTCGCTACCTCAAAGGCTTCGGCAAGGGTGGGTGCGAGATCGTGGATATCGGTAACGAGGTAGCTGTGTTTGGTGCAAGAGAGTGACATACCAATCACGTCCATCTCTTGAAAAGCATCGGTACCAATGTGCGAGCTTGCGACTTGGCCGGTGATGGCGACAAGGGGGATTGAGTCAAGAAATGCATCGGCAAGACCGGTGACCAAATTGGTCGCTCCGGGTCCTGAGGTGGCCATGCACACCGCGACATCTTGTGTCGAGCGCGCCATGCCAATCGCCGCCATGGCTGCACCTTGTTCGTGGCGACAGAGGATGTGTTCTACACCGCCATCGTATAATGCATCATAGATTGGCATGATAGCGCCGCCGGGATAACCAAAAACGGTTTTGATTCCCTGCTGCTTTAATGCGGCTACAACCAGTTGTGCTCCTGTCATCGTAACCCTCCCAAACTGTGTATGGCACAGTAAACCATGTTGTGTTTGCACTTCATGTGCGCTCCCATTCTTCCTGTCATATCGGGTTGGATAATCGCCAACCAGTATGAACTTTTTAGTTTAATAGTTGTAAAAAAACCCCCGGACTTTTCAGTGCGGGGGTCTTTTGAATCTGGTGGTTATTTTGCGCCCACTAGCCCCCGCGCGGAATCAATAATGACCACGATAATCAGGCTTAGCAGTAGGTTAATGTGAGCGTTCAAATTCATCACTTAATTCTTAAAATAGTTGGCGTAATATCTTACGAAATTGTTTGCGTCTCTAGTGGTAACACACAATTCCGTTAAATGACAAGCAAAAACTCATTCTTTTTTCACATTCTTTCAGCATCACAACAAGCTATATAACAATCTCTCGTGTGCAAATAAGGGCGCAGAAACACAACGAACACTTTTTAAACAACCACAAAGGAATGAAATGGGACTCGCAATTATTCACAGCCGAGCCAGTGTTGGCGTGCAAGCACCGACAGTGACAGTTGAAGTACATATTAGCAATGGTATGCCCGGTTTTACGTTGGTCGGCTTGCCAGAAACGACGGTCAAAGAGTCTCGTGATCGCGTGCGCAGCGCTATCATTAATTCCCGTTTTGAGTTTCCCGCCAAGCGTATTACGGTCAATCTAGCCCCTGCGGATCTCCCCAAAGAGGGTGGTCGATTTGATTTACCGATCGCGTTGGGTATTTTGGCGGCCTCACAGCAGATAGCGCTAACGAAGTTAGATGGGTATGAGTTTATTGGTGAATTAGCCTTATCTGGTGAGTTGCGTCCTGTTAAAGGTGTATTACCCGCCGCTTTAGCTGCGAATCGAGCCAAGCGCTGTTTGGTGGTGCCTCATGGTAATGGTGATCAAGCCGCGTTAGTGGCAAAGGATCAGCATAAATCGGCGCAAACACTGCTTGAGGTGTGTGCTGATTTGTGTGGCCAGCAAATCCTCTCTCTTTTTCAAACCGAACCTAAACCATGCCGAGCGAAAAATACTCGCGATCTGCAAGATATCATTGGTCAACAGCAAGGAAAGCGAGCGTTAGAAATCGCAGCTGCGGGCAACCATAACCTGCTTTTTCTCGGTCCACCCGGAACGGGTAAAACCATGCTTGCCTCTCGGTTGTGTGATTTATTACCAGAAATGAATGAAGATGAAGCGATGGAAACTGCTTCGGTTGCTTCTCTGACTCCACAAGACATCAACCAGCACAACTGGAAGCAAAGGCCATTTCGCTCGCCTCATCATTCCAGTTCAATGGCGGCACTGGTCGGTGGCGGTTCTATTCCGAGGCCGGGGGAAATTTCTTTGGCACACAATGGGTTATTGTTTCTTGATGAAATGCCGGAATTTGAACGAAAAGTGCTCGACTCACTGCGTGAACCATTAGAGTCAGGTGAAATTATTATTTCAAGAGCGCAAGGTAAAACGCGTTTTCCAGCTCGCTTTCAATTAGTGGGGGCGTTGAACCCCAGCCCAACCGGCTATTACGAAGGCACGCAAGCCAGAGCCAACCCGCAGAGTATTTTGCGCTATTTGGGACGCTTATCGGGGCCACTGCTTGATCGCTTTGACATGTCGATAGAAATCCCCTCGCTTCCCAAAGGGATGTTGGCGAATGGCGGCGAAAGAGGTGAAGCAACGGCTGTGGTTAAAGAAAGAGTGCTGATTGCTCGTGAACGGATGGTGATTCGTAATGGCAAGGTCAATGCTTTGTTGGGGAGCCGAGAAATTGAACAGTATTGCCCTTTAACTAAGGCTGACGCCGAATTTTTGGAAAATGCACTGCACCGCCTAGGGCTCTCCATCCGCGCGTATCATCGCATTATCAAAGTGGCGCGTACGATTGCTGATTTAGAAGGGGCCGAGCAGATTGCTAAGCCCCATCTAGCGGAAGCGCTCGGCTATCGAGCGATGGACCGCTTGTTGAAACAACTGACCGCACAAGCGGTGTAATGAACTTAAAATTGGTAATTTAACCCTAGCGCTGTAAAGAGAGACGATTCGTCGTAAAACGAGAGGTTTGAGCTCGATTGGTTATAACCGGCTAAAGCGATTAATGACCAATCATCCCAATCCATAAATTGGCTGTATTCGTACGCGAAGAATAGGCTCAGCTCATCGTCATTACGCACAGTGTGATTAAACAGTGAGTTTCCACCTTGATAGTCGCGCTTGGTATAACCAGCGGTCAGTGCCAGTTTGTGGCGATTGATGAAGGTGAAGTAGGAGAGATCGGCGGCGTAAGAGTGATAAGTATTGGCGTCGCCATCCGCTTGGTGGTTGATATAAGTGATGGAGGGCTGTAACAAACTGGTTGGGCTCAGAGAGTAACGGTACTGCCCTTTTAGGTAGTAACTTTTACCATCACGAGCCAGTTCAGGGCTTGGAAACTGATCGTTGTCGATCTCTTTGGTCGCGTAAGCGACATCGATAGTCCATGGGCTGCCTTGAATACTATTGAATGTTAATCGGTAGGCATTTCCTGACTCATCGGTTTCTTGGCGCTGACTGTTTAGTTGGTAAGGGTTAGCCCAGGTTTTTCCAGACATCACGGTCGGCAAAAAAGCCACATCAACCACGGTACCTGTCTCCATCTCATATTGATACCCCAGCTGAAGCGCTAAAGTGCCGACGGCAATATCATCACGTGAGGTGCCTAGATAAACCTGTTGTTGACGTTTGTCCCCGAAGGTGTAAGCAAGGTTACCCAAAGGCCCAACGGCAAAGTTTGACTGCCGGCTACTCTTTGTTTCGAGTGATGTAATACGCTCATCTCCACCCGTATCAAATGATGATTGGGAAGATGCAAAAATAGTATTAATGGCAATCTCACCACTTAAACCTGTTTCTGGAGCCAGTTCGGCAGATACATGAAAAGCCAGAGCGCTAACAAGCGTCATGGACAGGTATTTATTCATTAGGAGTTTCCATACTTTGATTCAATAGTGGTTAAGTATATGAATAAACTTGGATGACGACACGATAAAACTAATCTGACCGTTTTATGAATGAAGGGTGAGCCTTGTCTTAGGCATACACAGTTTTGTGCTGCGATGGCTTGTGTTTCAATATTGGTTGTATGAGAAAGCGCTGCAAGGTTGAACTTGATTAAGTAAAAATGAGGAGCCGTTGCTCCTCATTTTTGAATGATTACTTGGTCAGTAGGTAATTGACCAGTTCGAAGTATTCATTGGTCGATTTAACACCTTGTCCCTGCACCAAATAATGATTGTTAACCACGACAGCAGGCACACCTGAAAGGCCGCTTTCTTGGAACTGTTTGTCAAAGCGGCGCACCATTGAATCGACGGCAAAACCATTAAAGGCGGCATCAAATTTTGCTGCATCAATACCTTCGTCTAGGAAGATTTGACGTAGATCAGCATCATCTCTTGGTGGTTTACGCATCGTGTGGATGCGGTTAAACATCACGGGCACCATTTTGTCTTCAACTTTGAGGGCAAGCATGGTGGCGTAAGCTTTACTCATTGATTTACCCATAGAGCCACCCATAAAAGAAACATGGTTTTTCTGCAGAGTAACCCCTTGTGGGAGCTGCTTTTTCAGTTGGGCGATGATCGGCTCAAAGGTATTGCAGTGTGGGCAGTAAAAGGAGAAAAACTCCGTCACGGTTGGATTTTTAGAGGGTTCAAGATCAAGCACTTTGTAATGCTCACCTTCTTTAAATTGGGCTGCATGAGCCGATAAGCTCAGCAGTAAGGTTGCAACCAGTGCAAAAAGCTTCTTCATTGTGTACTCCATTTATTGCTTCAAGGTGACTTACCATTGTGGCATTAGTGAGAGCGTGGGCTCGTCTAATGCTGCTATTTGTTCTTTAAACGCAAGCACTTGGCTTTCCCAATATTTAGGGTCATTAAACCAAGGGAAGGCGAGTGGAAAAGCAGGGTCTTGCCATCGTTTGGCCAACCATGCCATGTAATGCACCATTCGTAGACCGCGTAACGGTTCAATTAGTTTCAATTCGGCTGGATTAAAATCGTGAAACTCTTGATACGACTCTAAGATAATGTCCAACTGCATTCGCTTATCTTGCAATTCGCCATTGAGTAGCATCCACAAATCCTGTACTGCTGGTCCATTGCGAGCATCGTCTAAATCGACAAACATGGGCCCATCTCGCCACAAAATATTGCCTGGATGGCAATCACCATGCAAGCGGATGGCCGCGGATTTTGCTGGCCATTGCTGTTCAATTTTGTTGATCAATAACGATAAGTCACTGAAAAAGGTATTTTGCAAGTGCTGAGGTATAAAGGACGCATTTTCCAATAGCTGTTTGGGTTGATAAAGATACTCATCTAAGCTGATGGTCGGGCGATGAACAAATGTACGAGTGGCACTGATGTGATGAATGCGTCCAAGAAACCGGCCCACGCCTTCTAATTGGTCCATATTGTCCACTTCAAACTGCCGCCCACCCACACTGTTAAATAGCGCGAAATGATAGCCCTGATAGTGATGTAAGGTTGCACCGTTGATGAGTAATGGCTCAGCAATCGGAATTTCTGCCGCGTACAGCTCGCGTGTGAAATCGTGCTCCTCTTGAATTTGCTCAACACTCCAGCGCTGAGGTCGATAGAATTTCACCACATAGCGTTGGCGTTCTTCATCGATGAATTGATAAACGCGGTTTTCGTAACTGTTGAGTGCCAGAAATCCTGATTCAGCACGAATGCCGATGCTTTCTAAGGCATACCACATGGTATCAGGGGTGAGTGCATCAAAATGGAAAGAAGCTTTGGTCATGATTAAAAAGGGCCCATTACTGAGCCCTTTTCCATTCGTTACGAAGTTAGAGTTTATTAATAAACCGGCTCTCAACTTCTATCGTGAATTGGTTACTGTCCGTGAGTATAAACTGAATCGTCGCTATAGGAGAGCTGAGTTTGTCAGGAGCGACGCCAAGGCTGGTTGGTAGGTTCAAGACCTCTCCTGGTTTGACTTGAATGGTTTGTTTACCATACCAAGAGACGTCCGATAGCCCTTTCACGTCAAGCTTATACTCTTGCGTTTGCTGAGTTTTGTTGATGACTTTCAAGGTGTAAGTGTTCTCAATTTCACCATTGCTGTTGGTTTTAAATAGCTGGTTTCTATCACGCAATACACTTAAGCCGACCGGATCAACACTGGCTACTTGAGCGATGAATAAGCCAAACATCACCAGCAGTACCGTGCCATAACCGAGTAATTTAGGCCTGAGTATTTTGGTGTGGTGGCCGGAGAGGCGGTGCTCCGTGGTATAGCTGATGAGCCCTTTTTCATAGCCCATACGTTCCATTGTGGTATCGCACGCATCAATACAAGCGCCGCAGTTAATGCATTCGTACTGCAAGCCATCACGAATATCGATGCCAGTCGGACACACTTGTACGCACAAATCACAATCAATGCAGTCACCTAAACCGAGTGCTTTGTGATCGGCTTTACGAGCGCGTGGCCCACGAGTTTCACCGCGTTTGCTGTCATAGCCAACAATAAAGGTATCTTTGTCAAACATCGCAGACTGAAAGCGAGCATAAGGACACATATGGATGCAGACGATCGAACGCATCCAGCCTGCATTTCCGTAAGTACAAAGGGTGAAAAAGAGTACCCAGAAGACGGGCCAGAAACTTTCATCGAGTGTGAAAAAGTTCACCACGAGTTCGCGTACCGGGACGAAATAGCCGACAAAAGTAAAACCAGTACCGAGTGCAATCGCCAGCCAAGCAATGTGTTTGATGGCTTTTCTTATAGCAAGATTAGCGGTGAGTTTTCCTGAGTCCTGCTTGCGGCGTTTATTGGCGGCGCCTTCGAGTTTTTCTTCAAACCAAATGTAGATAAATGTCCACACAGTTTGCGGGCACAGATAGCCACACCAGACACGGCCAAGAAAAGTGGTAATAAAAAACAGGCCGAATGCCGCAATCATAAACAGCAGGGCAAGTAGAGTTAGGTCTTGTGGGTAAAGTGTGGTGCCGAAAAAGTTAAATTGCTGGTGGCCGATGTCGAGCAAAATCGCTTGGCGATCACCGTAAGAGATCCACGGTACTAAAGTAAAAAGCAGCAGTAAAAACCAGCCACCATAGCGGCGGAGTTGTTGATAAGTACCTTTACTTTCGCGCACATAAATACGGTTGCTGGGGTTAAAACGGTCACCGTTGCCTTTGTGAGTTTTGGGGTTGAATATTTTAGGAGTCACATCCTTTATATCGATTTTGTCCTGACTCATGAAATGATCCTTGTTGGGCTGTAAGGTGTGATTTCTTTTAGTTCACACTCTGCGACATTGCTGTTTTCTCTTTGGGTACAATACCAAGATGAGAAATTATCATTGTTCAATCTTTATTTATTAAGCGGCAAGTATAACGCCAATAACAATTTTATTTCTTTAACACTATCAACCTTTAACAATAAAGCCTCAACTCGTGAGGCTTATCGCTAATAATAAAAAAGCGACCTAATAAGGCCGCTATCTTGATCACTATCACAGGGGCTACATCATTTTATGATGCCACGCGCGCGTAAAATGGCTGTTTTAAAATCATCTTCCTGATCTTTCTTCAGGCCAGGAATCATTTCGTCTTTGGCGCTGTTGCGCATTTTTAGATGGTAGATCAATACATCATCTGTAAGCGCTTCTAAAGGTCCTTTATAACCCGCTTCTTGAGCCAGTTTGGTGATGAATTGCATTAAGTTGAGCTGCTGATCTTTTTGCCATTCAGGCGCAAGTAGTTCAATTAGCTCTTCAATTCGATGACATTGCATTCTCTTTTCCCCAATTTTTATAAGTATTTTGAGTAAAGGTATCAAATTGCGGATTGAAGTCCAATTGAGCGCAAAGAAAAAGCGCAGGGTTTAGCTGCGCTTTTTAATTATGCTGCCTGAACAACATTAGTTGTGCTCGATGCAGTAAGGGCATTTTTTTCAACTAAAGTCATTGCTGGAGCGACTTTTTTTGCAGTCGGAGCAGCAGCAAAACCACTACGACGACGCATTGCACTACGGTTTGTGTGCGAAAACCTGACAGCTGTTGGGCGCATTCATTAACCTAACGGTCAGGCACATCCATTGCCAATCTAATGGCCTGAATCACCATGAGTTGAGCTTCATAATTGAAGGGTGGCTCTTCTGGCTCTCGCCAATCCAAATAATGATTCAGGAATAACGATATGCTTTCATATCGTAGTTAGATTAGCACCAAGTTTTGAATTGATCGATAGTTGAACGATTGTTGAGATGAATATTCTTGCAAATAAAGCTTAAAATTGTGTGAGATGCTTGGTTGAGTTTGTCATCTGATCGGCATTACATCGCGTTTTGTTAAATAGGGGGTACCTATGTCGTTTACAAAAAACTCGCGATTTATCGCTCTCCTTGATACCCGTTCGTTACGAAATTCGCATTTAGGCTTACAACTGTAAGCTGAAGTGTGCAATACTAAGCCCACATTTTGTTGCTTTTGGTATGGTGTTTATGTCTGCTGTTGACAATGACGGCTATGGTGCTGGTGAAGAACGGGCGAATGCGCTGAGTCATGGTTTGGGGCTATTGCTTAGTTTTGTTGGTTTAGTCTTGCTGCTGATCAAGGCAACAAGTGCGCAGGCCGATGCATTGACTTATATCAGCATGAGTCTCTATGGTGGCAGCATGATAGCGTTATTCCTTGCTTCAACGCTGTATCACTCCGTTGCGACACCGAAAGCCAAACGCTGGCTAAAAACGTTCGACCACTGTGCCATTTATTTACTGATTGCCGGAAGTTACACACCCTTTTTGTTGGTTAGCCTTCGCACTCCTTTGGCGATAGGTCTTATGGTGGTGATCTGGCTGCTGGCGCTGCTCGGTATCATCATGAAAATTGCCTTTGTCTACCGTTTTAAAAAGTTCTCACTAGTGACTTATTTGGCGATGGGGTGGTTATCCTTGGTTGTGATCTACCAACTGGCCCTCAATATCGAGGTCGGTGGTTTGGTGCTACTTGCTGTTGGTGGTTTGGTTTATTCGCTCGGGGTAATTTTTTATGTAGCGAAACGCATTCCCTATAACCATGCGATTTGGCATTTATTCGTGCTAGGTGGCAGTGCTTGTCACTTTTTTGCGGTTTACCTTTTTGTCCACCCAGTAAGTGCTTAACGCATCTCAACCCGCTCAATGTTGGCCGAAATTTGATAGCCTTGCTGGCGATCAACCTGAAGGGTAAGCGGCTTTCCTTGCGCTTGAGTTTGTGGGCGTAAATAGCTATCAGCCATCCGTTTAATGGATTGCCAAATGGGTAACTGCTGAGTGAACAATGGTTGACCTTGCTCGTCATAAAGAGTAATTCTGAGCACTACCGCAATGACAGATTGCGAGCTTTGATTGGTGATGGCTGTTGGGATAACGAGTGTATCTCCTTGGTAGTAAGCCGCGCCGAGTACCACTTCCACTCCAGAATCCGACAGTTGTAAAATCGGTTTTTCACTCCCCATCTCAAAGGTGGTTGCTCGGGCTTTTTGAGCAATAGGGGCCGCGTGAATGACGGTTTCCGGCGACATTGATAGCGGTTCAACATATTGCCATGTGAAATCATCATTGAGTTTCACTTGGCGGCCATCTTCTAAGGTCAGAACTTGCGCGCAAGATACTGCGCTTGCTGTCATGCTTAACAGCATCATTATCACAGGTATTGTCTTCATCTTAACGTCGCCAAAAGGCAGGGAAAAACAGAACGATAATCGTCAAAATTTCTAAACGCCCCATCAACATCCCTAAGCTCAGAACCCACTTTGCTGCGTCAGGCAGTGGTGCGAAGTTGCCCGTCGGGCCAATCACCGAGCCCATTCCGGGACCAACGTTGGCCACTGCGGTGATGGAACCTGAAATGCTGGTGACAGGATCAAGGCCCATTGCACTGAGCGCGCCTGCGATAGCAATGACAGTGATAAAAAAGGTTAAACCAAAAGCGACGACTGAGCGGACAATATCATCATTAACCGGACGATGATTATAGCGCTGTACGAAGATGCCTGATGGATGGACCAACTTCATAATTTGTTTATTGAGCAGCGTCATCGCAATTTGGAAGCGGAACACTTTAATCCCACCAGAGGTTGAGCCGGAACAAGCTCCTGCTGCCATTAAGAAGATGAACAGCGTGCTTGGCAGTGCGCCCCAAGCGGTGAAATCTTCCAAACCAAAACCAGTAGTCGTGACCACTGAAACGATATTAAACATCGCCACTCGCAGGGCGTCCAACCAGTAGTAGCCTAGTTTGAGATTCAGCCACAACGCAATGATGAGACTGGCAATTAGGAAAAGATAAGCAAATCCGCGAACTTGTGCGTCTTTTATGATCACTTTGATATTTTGTTTTCGGGCCGCAGCGACAAACAGTAGAAAGGGCAAGCCCCCCAAAAACATAAACAGCGTTGCTACCCAATGTGCACCGTTTGAGAAGTGGTTCATCGAACCGTCGGAGGTGGAATATCCACCAGTCGACAAGGTGGTAAATGAGTGGTTGATCGCTTCAAAAAGCGTCATGCCAGTGAGGATATAGCCAATCAAGCACAGTAAGGTCAGTACCAAATAGACCAGCACAATATTTTTCGCGACAGTTTTGGCGCGTGGGCTACTTTTATCGGACCAATCAGACGATTCGGTTTGGAACAATTTCATCCCACCCACATTGAGCATTGGTAATACCGCTACCGCCATTACGATAAACCCAACCCCACCAAGCCATTGCAGAATAGAACGCCACAACAAGATGCTGGGCGGCATATTATCAAGGCCACTGAGCACGGTTGAACCGGTAGTGGTTAACCCTGACATGGTTTCAAAGTAGGCGTCGGTAAAGCTGATGTGGTTGATAAAGACGAAAGGGAGCGCTGCGAAAGCGCTGGCAACCGTCCACACTAAGCTGGTGATGAGAAACATATCGCGCACGCTGAGCTTAAAGTGCGCGGTACGCCCCAAGCTTAAGCAGATAAAGGCGACAATATGAGTGATGATGACCGCTTGAGCAAAATCAAGGAAGCCACCCGTACCGGTAAAAAAAGCGACCAGTGTCGGCACATACATAAATAGGGCGAGCTTAGATAGCACGAGTCCTATAACGAATGAAATGGGGCGTAAATTCAGCATGACGCCAATGACCTATAGGAAAAATGGGCTAGGTTGGAACAAGGCTTCCACATCGGGCACGTACTTTTTATCCACTAAGAACATCACCACGTGATCATCTTGCTCGATAATAGTGCGGTCATGGGCGATTAACACTTCTTCACCACGCACAATCGCGCCAATGGTTGTGCCCGGTGGCAGTTTAATATCACCCACTGCGCGTCCCACCACTTTAGAGGTGTTTTGGTCGCCATGTGCAATTGCCTCAATCGCCTCTGCCGCGCCACGTCGTAGCGAAGAGACGTTAACGATATCGGCACGACGTACGTGAGTCAGCAGTGCGGAAATGGTGGCTTGTTGGGGTGAAATCGCGACATCAATCACGCCGCCTTGTACGAGGTCGACATACGCGCCACGCTGGATAAGTACCATCACTTTTTTCGCGCCCATACGCTTGGCGAGCATGGCGGACATGATGTTGGTTTCATCTTCGTTGGTGAGTGCAATAAATACATCGACTTGGTCGATGTTCTCTTCGGCTAGCAGCTCTTGGTCCGCCGCATCACCACAAAATACTATGGTGTTTTCTAACTCTTCCGATAACTGCTCTGCACGTGGGTAATTACGCTCAATCAGTTTAACGCTGTAGCTGTGCTCTAAACGTTTGGCTAAGCTTGCCCCAATGTTACCCCCGCCAACAATCATGATACGACGATAGGTTTTTTCCAGCCGCTGTAGCTCACTCATGACCGAGCGAATATGATTACTGGCTGCCACGAAGAACACTTCATCGTCAGCTTCAATAATGGTGGTGCCTTGCGGGCGAATCGGCCGACCTTGGCGGAAAATGGCCGCGACGCGGGTATCAATGTGCGGCATGTGTTCACGTAGCGCTGAAAGAGCATTACCCACCAATGGCCCGCCGTAGTAGGCTTTCACGGCCACTAGACTTACTTTTTCTTCGGCAAAACTCACTACTTGCAGTGCGCCGGGGTATTGGATCAACCGTTCAATATAGCTCGTCACTAGCTCTTCAGGAGCGATGAGGTGATCCACCGGGATCGCGCCTGACTGAAACAAAGTCTCTTTTTCAAGCAGATATTCAGGAGAACGAATACGCGCAATTCGGTTGGGCGTATTAAACAAAGAGAACGCCACCTGGCATGCCGCCATGTTGGTTTCGTCGGTATTAGTGACCGCAACCAGCATGTCCGCGTCCTGTGCGCCCGCTTCACGCAGTACATCAGGGTGGCTGGCGTGGCCATGAATCACCCGCAAATCGTACTTGTCTTGCAGCTCGCGCAAGCGGTCACTATTTTTGTCGACAATGGTGATGTCATTGTTCTCGCCGACCAAGTTTTCGGCCAGTGTGCCACCGACCTGACCTGCACCAAGAATAATGATTTTCATACTCTGTTCTCTTTCTACCTGCCGAATATCGGCCACTGAAAAGGCAGCAATAATGCTGCCAATGTGCGTCGAATTTACGCTTGTTTGGTTAATACTGCGTAGTAAAAACCGTCCATATCTTCTTCTCCGGGGAGTATCTGACGCCCCGGCTGCTCACGATCGGAACCCACTAATTGAGCGTTATGAGTTCGTTCTAAGAAGGCTTTGACCTGCAAGCTGTTTTCTTGTGGAGTGATCGAGCAGGTTGCGTAAACCATAGTGCCACCGACTTTTAATTGCTTCCACATTGCGTCCAGTATTTCGCTTTGTAATTGAGCCAATGCCTCAATATCGCTACCACGACGTAGCCATTTGATGTCTGGATGACGGCGAATAACCCCAGTAGCGGAGCAAGGTGCATCTAATAAAATTCGGTCAAACTGTTCGCCATGCCACCACTCTTCAGGGTAACGAGCATCACCGCAGATCACATCAGCGCGAAGTTGCAGGCGTTCTAAGTTGTCATAGACGCGCTCAAGGCGGGTTGCATCGCTGTCAATCGCAACCACTTCAGTATCGTGTGTGTGCTCCAGGATGTGCGCGGTTTTACCCCCGGGGGCGGCGCAGCAATCTAAAATCAGCTCGCCAGCTTTAGGTTGAAGGTAGTCAATCGCTAGCTGCGCAGCGGCATCTTGCACCGATACCCAACCACGATCAAAACCGGGTAAAAGCGTTACATCGCAAGGTACAGCGAGTTTTATTGCGTCAGTGGCGTGAGAGTGCACGCTGCACTCGATATTTTCGCTAGCTAATAGTGCAAGATATTCATCACGAGTGTGGTGCTGACGGTTGACGCGCAACCACATTGGCGCTTTTTGATTGTTCGCTTGCACAACCGTTTCCCACTGTTCTGGGTACGCTTGTTGTAAGAGTTTAAGTAGCCAACTTGGGTGGCCATATTTGCCTGCGTTGTGGCTAACGGCGATAGCGTCCAGTGCTTCTTGATCGCGCAAGTAGCTGCGCAATACGGCGTTGATTAGCCCACCTAAATTTTCACCGCGCAATGTTTTGGTGCCTTCAACCGTCTCGGCTACTGCGGCGTGAGCGGGAATGCGCATAAAGCTCAATTGGTAGATACCAACTAAAATAAGATGGTGAAAAACCCGCTTTTTCCCTTTCAGTGGGTTGTCCATTAGCTCATTGGCAATTGATTCCAAACGAGGCAAATAACGCAAAGCCCCGTAGCAGATCTCTTGCAACAGAGCGTGGTCTCTTGGGCGGATAGTTTTTTGCGCCGCAGGAAGTGCGTGAGAAAGTGAGTGGCCTTTATCAACCACTTGAAACAACACGTTAGCCGCAGCTGCGCGAACATTCATAGAAGTACCGATTTTAAATAAATGAAAATCAATGAGGGCATCTCTGCCCTCGTTAAGGTTTAGCTAAGCTGTGTGCCGACTTCAAACCAGCTTGCGCGCGAATTGAGAATGTCTTGCACTGACATCGCTTTTTTGCCGGGCACTTGCAACTGCTCAAGCACCAGTAAGCCGTTGCCGGTTGCCACATAAATACCCGATTTATCGGCTTGAACAATCGTGCCTGCAGGGTGGTCGCTGGTTTGTGCTTCAACGCGACTTTGCCACACTTTAATGCTGTTCTCAGCCACATAAAAATGGCTCATTGGCCATGGATTAAAAGCACGCACGCAGCGTTCAATAAAAGCGGCATCCGCTGACCAATCGATTTTGGCTTCTTCTTTGCTAAGTTTTTGTGCGTAGTTAGCCAATGTATCATCTTGTTGAGTGGCAATCGCTTTGCCACTGGCGATATCGGCGATGCATTCTACCAACGCTTGTGGGCCTAGCTCGGCCAGTTTGCCATACATAGAAGCGCTGGTGTCTGTTGCCTCAATCGGCAGCTTAGCAATTTTGAGCATATCGCCCGTATCTAGGCCGACATCCATTTGCATGATGGTTACACCCGTTTCACTGTCTCCCGCCCAGATCGAGCGTTGGATCGGTGCGGCACCACGCCACCGTGGCAGAATGGAACCGTGTACGTTAATACAGCCAAGCCTTGGCATATCAAGTACGGCCTTCGGTAGCAGTAATCCGTAGGCGACCACTACCATTAAATCTGCGTTGAGATCGGCGAGCGCTTGCTTGGCTTCGTCGCTCTTAAAGTTCTCTGGTTGATACACAGCAATATTGTGCTCAACGGCCATCTGTTTCACTGGGCTGGCGGTCAGTTTTTTACCGCGCCCTGCCGGGCTATCTGGTTTAGTGTACACCGCGATAACCTCATGCTCCGAAGACAACAACGCCGCCAAATGACGGGCGGCGAAGTCCGGAGTACCTGCAAACACAATGCGTAATGATTGGCTCAAGGTAACCTCACTTAAGTTAGTTTTTTTCGTTATAGCGTTTGATTTTCTCTAGCTTATCTCTAATACGCTTACGCTTTAATGGCGAAAGGTAATCCACAAACAGTTTGCCTTGTAAGTGATCAAGCTCGTGTTGAACACAAATGGCTAAAAGGTCATCCGCTTCAAATGAGAATTCGTTGCCATCACGATCTAACGCTTTGACTGTGACTTCTGCTGCGCGAGGAACAAGGGCGCGTGAGCCCGGGACCGACAGACAGCCTTCTTCAATGCCATCTTCACCGCGTTTCTCTAAGATTTCAGGGTTAATCAGAACCATTGGCTGGTCGCGACTCTCTGAAATATCGATCACAACGATGCGTTGGTGAATATCGACTTGCGTTGCGGCAAGGCCGATACCGTCCTCGTCGTACATAGTCTCAATCATGTCATCGACGATTTTTTGGATCTCAGGTGTCACTTTCTCTACCGGTTTTGCCACGGTACGAAGACGATCATCTGGGAATGTTAATACTTGTAATACAGACATATACACTCGAAATATTGAACTGTGCCGAAACAGCTTAAAGCTTGTTGGCTCAATTCTAGACATTTTATGACCCAAATGACAGCATCCAAATGTTAATAATCTGATTCATCCTTACTTATTTCGGCCAAGGAACAGAGGTCATGTCACGATTTATTCGTTATTTAGTGTGTGTGTTTTTACCGTTGTCATTGGTCGTTAATGCGTTGGCGGCGGAGGATATGGCGCTCACCGTCAAAGCAAATGCCCCGCAGACATACACGGTCGTCAAAGGAGATACCTTGTGGGATATTTCTGCGCTCTATCTTGATAACCCGTGGTTGTGGCCACGTTTATGGCAAATTAACCCAGAGATCGATAACCCGCATTTGATTTATCCCGGCGATAAGCTGACCTTAGTCTGGCGTAACGGACAGCCGGTGTTGAGTTTAAAACCTATGGTCAAGTTGAGTCCGAAAGTGCGTGTGCTTGAGAAAAAAGCGGTTCCGACGGTGCAAGAGGGATTAGTGTTGCCGTATCTGCATACGGATCGCTTACTGGATAAGCAAACATTACAAGAAAGCCAGCGTGTGCTCGGTGCCAGCGACGGTAAACAATACCTGACGGCGCAAGATACGCTCTACATAAGCGGGCAACAGACTCACCCCAAATGGGGTATTTATCGTGAAATCGCTGAGTTTTCTCGTCATGATGCCGCCGCGAAAAATAAAACCATGGTTGCTTTGCGTTTGATTGCTACTGGTGAATTGGTCTCCGCCGATGAGGCTTTTAGCGGGCTAATCATCACCGCACAGCAACAAGAGATAAGAGTCAATGATATTGCCCTGCCTGAAGTGGGCGTCGAAACCTTAACGCTTTCAACTACTTTTTTCCCATCGCCATCGCGACTACAAGCTGAAACGCATATCCTAGGATCGTTGGAGGGTAGTGAGTATTCGGCGCAGAATCAGGTAGTTGTGATCGATAAAGGCCTTGCAGATCAACTGCGTCAAGGGACGATGTTTGATTTGATTCAAGCCGGTTCTAAAGTGTCTGGAAAAAAAGGACAGCACCAACAGAACCTTGATGAAACCCTGCAATTACCAAGCAGCTTGGTGGGCAGTTTGATGGTCATTCGACCTTATGAATATTTTAGCTTGGCTTTGATTACCGATAGTCGCGTGCCGATTGGTAAAAGTGTAATCGCGGTTTCGCCGCTCAAACCAGAGCTAACAATCGAGTTAAATGAACAAGCCGATACGGATTCGATGGTTAAGGATGATACTGCAAGCTGATGGAGCAGAACGAATTAGCGGCGTGGCTAGCATTCAGCTTTGTGCCAAAATTGGGTGGCAAGAAACTTTCTCGTCTTGCTAGCGTCGCTTCTCTTGCTCATTTAATTGACTATTCCGAGCGGGAGTTAGCCGCGTTGGGTCTAGTTCAAGATCAAATCCGTTATCTGCGCGAGACGGCCCCTCAAGAAGTTGAAGAATGTTTAAGTTGGCAGCAAGCTAATGAGTCTCATCACATCCTTACTCCATTTTGCGATGGTTACCCTTCGTTACTAAAAGAAATTGCTACCGCACCTCCGGTTTTATTTGTCAAAGGACGAATAACAGCACTCTCTGATCCGCAAATGGCGATCGTCGGCAGTCGTAATGCGAGCCCTGATGGCCAACGAGTTGCTCATCAGTTTGCGCGAGAATTTGTGCAACAGGGCTTACTTGTCACCAGTGGTTTGGCATTAGGTATTGATGGACATGCTCATGACGGTGCGTTGCAAGCGGGTGGTGAGACGATAGCCGTGCTCGGTTCGGGCCTTGAATCTATTTACCCAGCGCGACATAAAAAATTAGCGCAACGGGTGATGGAAAGCGGAGCATTAGTCTCGGAATTTCGTCCCAAAGCCAAACCAAGGCCAGATAACTTTCCGCGGCGAAATCGCATTATCAGCGGGTTAGCGGTTGGTGTTTTAGTGGTGGAAGCGGCGGAGAAAAGTGGCTCGTTGATCACGGCGCGCTATGCGGCTGAGCAAGGGCGAGATGTGTTTGTTATTCCGGGCTCCATTGCTAACCCAAATTGCCACGGTAGTAATCAACTTATTCGTTGTGGGGCGTGCTTGGTGCAAAACAGTGAACAAGTATTATCTGAAATCGGCACCTTAGTAGACTGGTCATTGCGCCAAAAGCAGCCTCAACCTGATTTATTTTCTGCACAGAGCGATCAGCAATTGCCATTTGCTGAACTGTTAGCTAACGTAGGAGTAGAGGCTACGCCTGTTGATATTCTTGCGAGCAGGACCCATATACCTGTCCATGAAGTCATGATGCAGCTTTTAGAACTTGAGCTTTCAGGTCATGTTGTTGCCGTTTCTGGCGGCTATATTCGTAAGGGGAAGGGTTAGCTATGATGATGGATATATTGATGTATCTATTTGAAACCTACGTCCATAGCGATGTAGATTTGCAAGTCGATCAAGATGAGCTTGAAGATGAATTGCTTCGAGCCGGTTTTCACCAGAAAGATATCTATAAGGCCCTGAATTGGTTAGAAGAGCTTGCGGCATTGCAACAAACCGATGCTCATTCAGCGATGGCAACCAGTGCTGCGACTTCGATGCGGATGTACACAGCACAAGAGATGGACAGGCTGGATCTTGAAAGCCGAGGTTTTTTATTGTTCCTTGAACAAGTGAAAGTATTAACTCCTGAAATTCGTGAAATGGTGATTGATCGAGTGATGGGTTTAGAAACCAATGAATTTGAATTGGATGACTTAAAGTGGATCATTTTGATGGTGCTATTTAATGTACCGGGAAATGAAAATGCTTACACGCTTATGGAAGAGCTGCTATACACCAAAGATCAAGGTATTTTGCATTGATTGCAGCCGTTCGTTTAGTTGAGCATTATGAGTCGTAAAACCGAGTCCCCCCTTTTTTCAGCGCATGGACAAGCGCTGCAGCATGAGCCTTGTCCGCAATGTGGTGGCCAATTACAGCTTCGTCAGGGTAAGCATGGGCTGTTTTTAGGCTGTAACCATTATCCCAATTGTGATTATATTAAACCGCTGCAGCAAAATGATGGTCATATCGTTAAGGAGTTGGGTGTGCCATGCCCAGAGTGTGGCCATGAATTAGTGTTACGCCAAGGTCGTTATGGCATGTTTATTGGGTGTAGCCATTATCCGCATTGCCACCATATCCAAGATACAGATTCCCCTGCAGACAATGTTCCTCAGTCAAAACAGCTTTGCCCTGAATGTTTGAAAGGCCATTTAGTGGAGCGAAAAACGCGCCATGGTAAAACTTTTAATGCTTGCGATAATTACCCTAAATGCAAGTTTGCCGTTAATCAGCAACCTGTTGCCGGTAAATGCGAAAAATGTGGGTTCGGATTATTGATAGAGAAAAAACTCGCCAGTGGTATCAAGCTGCAATGTGCTGATCGAAAATGTGGTCATATTCAATCCGCCACAGAGTAAAGTGACGGCATATGAAAATGGCACATTGAACGTGCCATTTTTTATCCGTATTTATCGTCAATTAGATTTATTTTAGAGAGTCGGTTTGAGCGCTTGAACAAAATGGTGCAAGGCTGGATACGTTGTCGCATCAAGTACTTCAGCCAAGCGACAGAGCGTTCGTTGCAACTGCGCGTTGTAATCTGCACTGACATTAATATGGCCCATTTTGCGCCCAGCACGTTTCTCTTTGCCATACCAATGAATGTGGCAGCCTTCAATCGCCATCACGGCTTCTGGTAAATTGTCCTCACCCAAAATATTAATCATCGCGGTTGGGCGAAGTAACTTCGTGCTGCCTAAAGGTAAGCCACATACTGCGCGAAGGTGATTCTCAAATTGACAGGTTTCTGCGCCTTGCTGTGTCCAGTGACCAGAGTTATGGACTCGTGGTGCAATTTCATTCACCAACAATGTTCCCTGCACATCAAAAAACTCGAGCGCTAGCACACCGACATAATTGAGACGAGCGGCAACCGAGGTAAACATCGACAGTGCTTGCTCTTGCAAGGCTGGGTCATCTATCGCCGTTGATAAACTCAGTACACCGTTAATGTGCACATTTTCTGCCAGCGGGTAAACCGCGATGCTGCCATCTTTGGCACGCGCGCCGACTAACGAGACTTCACGATCAAAGGGAACAAACTGCTCTGCCACTATCGCTTGAGTCGGAGTAGCTTGGATACAGGCTTCCATTTCTGGCCAAATGAGCTCTGCTTGTGAAGCTTCTTTTAAACGCCATTGACCCTTTCCGTCATAGCCACCAAGTGCACTTTTTAGAACCATGGGCAGGCCGATGTTGGTTATCGCGGCATCTAAATCTTCACGAGTATTAATCACAAAGTATTGGGCATTTTTTGCGTTGGCTTCATCGAGTAGCGCTTTTTCAAGACGGCGATCGCCTCCGGCTTTAATGGCTTCGACGCTAGGAAGAAACTTACCACTTTGCTCACAAACAGTGAGGATTTCATGGGGAATATGCTCAAATTCAGCGGTAATGACATCCGCTTGTTTGATCGCATTGTCTAAACCATGACCAGTGATGTGTAATGTCAAAGGATGGACGATGTTACCGCTGCCCACATCAAAAGCGGAGATTTGAATGTTCAGAGGAGCGCCAGCCAACGCCATCATGCGTGCCAGTTGCCCAGCGCCCAAGACTAAAACGTGCATAGTATCAATCCTCTGCAGGGTTAGGGTGGCTCAACACCGCTTCAGTTTGTGCTAAACGAAATGCTTCCACTTTTGCCATGACGGCCTCATCACTGGTGCCGATGATTTGCGCGGCAAGCAGCCCAGCATTTGCCGCGCCTGCTTCTCCAATAGCTAAGGTGCCCACCGCAATCCCTTTTGGCATTTGCACAATCGAGAGTAAAGAGTCCATCCCTTTGAGTGCCTTTGACTGAACGGGAACGCCAAGTACCGGCAAGCTAGTAAACGCTGCCGTCATGCCCGGCAGGTGTGCGGCTCCGCCTGCGCCTGCTATGATGACTTTAAGGCCGCGTTCTCTTGCGCTGGTGGCGTAATCGGCAAGAAGTTGAGGTGTGCGGTGAGCAGAGACAACTTTGGTTTCGTATGCCACACCAAATTGATCCAACATGTCAGCAGCTAGCTTCATTGTGGGCCAATCGGATTTTGAACCCATGATAATTCCGACTTTCATCTCAAACTCCTTAATACTTCTAAAAATGGGGTGAGCGGGATAATTTGCGCGCATTATACGAGTATTTTTTCCTTAGGAAAACGTTTGCGTCAGCTTAATTGTGCAATTGATACATTTTATAAACAAATAGCTTTAGCCAGTTTTCAACGAAGTTTGTACACTTAGCCGCACTGTATTAAAGAAACCGATGGACCGTTTTTGTGAATAACTTTGAACACACTTTGCAGGCTCTACGTGACGGTGAAGTAATTGCCTACCCAACGGAAGGCGTGTTTGGGGTTGGGTGTGACCCAGATAACCCGCAAGCCATTCAGAAGCTCTTAGCGCTCAAGCAGCGTCCTGTGGAAAAGGGGTTGATTTTAATTGCGGCCT
This sequence comes from Vibrio sp. V10_P2A27P122, assembly GCF_963874335.1. NCBI lineage: Bacteria > Pseudomonadati > Pseudomonadota > Gammaproteobacteria > Vibrionales > Vibrionaceae > Vibrio > Vibrio sp. V10_P2A27P122. The sequence goes on from NZ_CAWNHY010000044.1 coordinate 36,137, forward strand.
CTTACGAACAATTGCTTCCTTATATTGATGAGAGCCAGTTGACATCAGAGCAGCTCGCACGAGTACATGCCACTTGGCCTGGCCCTGTGACATGGATAATGCCGACCAGTGATAAAGTCTCTACTTGGGTGAGTGGACAATTTGATTCGATAGCTGTACGTGTGACAGATCATCCTTTAGTGCAAAAGCTATGCAATGCGTTTGGAAAACCATTAACCTCGACCAGTGCGAATTTAAGTGGTCTTGCACCTTGCCTGACAACGGAAGAAGTTGAATCGCAACTGGGTGAGCAACTGGTTGCGATTTTAGATGGTCAAACCGGTGGTCGAAATAAGCCCAGTGAAATTCGTGACGCGAAAACCTCACAAGTATTAAGACAGGGTTAACCCTGCTAAGGAAGCAAGCGATGCCAACCATTGATAAGCAAGCCGTCAAACAATTTTTGCTTGAGCTGCAAGACTCCATTTGCCAGCAACTTGAACAAGCGGATGGCCAAGCACTGTTTGAAGAAGATGCATGGCATCGCGAACCGAGTGAGCGTTTGGGAGGCGGTGGGCGAACTCGAGTGATGAAAGAAGGCCGTGTTTTTGAACAAGGCGGCGTGAATTTCTCACATGTGCAAGGGCAGCAAATGCCCGCTTCAGCGACCGCGCATCGCCCTGAATTAGCTGGGCGTCATTTTGAGGCGATGGGGGTTTCTTTGGTGATGCATCCAAACAATCCCTATGTTCCAACTTCTCATGCCAATGTTCGTTTCTTCATCGCTGAAAAAGAAGGCGAAGATCCTATCTGGTGGTTTGGCGGAGGATTTGACTTAACGCCTTTCTATCCGTTCGAAGAAGATGCTCAATCATGGCATGCCACGGCGAAAGCACTGTGTGTTCCTTTTGGTGAAAAAGTGTATGCCGAACATAAATCGTGGTGCGATGAGTATTTCTTCCTCCCTCATCGCAATGAAACGCGCGGTATTGGTGGCCTATTTTTCGATGATTTAAACGCTTGGGGATTTGAGCGCTGTTTTGCTTATATGCAAGCTGTCGGTAAAGGATACACCGCTGCGTATTTGCCGATTGTTGAACGTCGCCAAGCGATGGAGTACGGTGACAGAGAGCGCCAGTTTCAACTTTATCGCCGTGGTCGCTATGTAGAGTTCAACTTAGTGTATGATCGCGGCACATTGTTTGGTTTGCAAAGTGGCGGTCGAACGGAATCGATTTTAATGTCGATGCCGCCATTAGCTCGTTGGCAATATCGTTATCAAGCGGAAGAGGGCAGCGCAGAGGCGAAATTAAACACCTTCTTGCTGCCGAGGGAGTGGTGACAGCGGTACATTTTCAATGATAGGGGCGCCGAGGTGGCCCTGTTAATTATCGAGAGGCAAGGATATGGCTCAGCACATTGATCAATATGCAGTATTTGGTAATCCGATTGGGCACAGTAAGTCGCCGATGATCCACACACTTTTTGCACGGCAAACCAGTCAGGAAATGCACTATACCGCTCAACTCGCGGCTCTAGATGGCTTTAAACAAGCGGCTGAAACCTTTTTTGTCTCCGGTGGCCGAGGGTGCAACATTACCGTGCCTTTTAAAGAAGAAGCGTATCAGTTTGCGGATCGATTAACCGAGCGAGCTCAACTTGCAGGCGCGGTCAATACACTGAAAAAATTAGATGATGGCGAAATCATCGGTGATAACACTGATGGTGAAGGGCTGGTTCAAGATCTGCTTCAGTACCAAGTGCCACTACGAGACGCTTCCATTTTAGTGATTGGTGCTGGCGGCGCGGCGCGCGGCGTGATTAAGCCCTTACTCGATCAGCACCCTACAAGTATCGTGATTACCAACCGCACCTTTGCAAAAGCCGAGCAGCTCGCCACGCTTTTTAGTCCCTTTGGCGCGGTAAAAGCAATCGCGCTGGAAGAGATTAATCAGCATTTTGACCTCATCATTAACTCGACCTCGGCTAGTTTAGATGGTGAATTGCCAAATATCGCTCCGACGATCTTCAGTAAGAGCAGTGTTGCCTATGACATGATGTATGGCAAAGGATTAACAACATTCAATCAGTGGGCATTAAGTCATCATTGCGCTCATGCTTATGATGGTTTGGGGATGTTGGTTGGGCAAGCTGCGGAGAGCTTTATGCTATGGCGCGGACTCAGGCCGGGTTCTCGACAAATATTGAGAGAACTGAGAAAAAATCTAGAAGGCTAATCATGAATCAAGCGATTTTATTTCCTGACCGACAAACGTGGCACTCGGCAAGCCAAAGCGTACTTTTTCCTGCTCAACACGCGGGAGCTCTGCTCGAGTGTACGGTACACAAGTCAGTACTGAGCCATCTGTCTGGTGAAATGATTACTAACGGTGAGCAAGCTATTCAAGTTTTTGAACAATGGCGATTTGACCTTGAAGAGCTTGCTGAAAGCTTGATTGAAGATGAAGCGTTCAATTTAGATGGACAAATAGAGATTAAAGCTTAGTTAATGGCTTTCTTTGACATTCGTAAGATAGTCATTTTTGTTCTGCACATAGTTGTCGGAAGATTTAAGCAAAAAAGCTCGCTCTTTATCTGTTAGCGGGCGGATCTGTTTCACTGGGGATCCTACATAAAGATAGCCGCTGGCCAATACCTTGTTTGGTGGCACTAAACTGCCAGCTCCAACCATCACCTCCGATTCAACGACTACGCCATCGAGCACAATTGCTCCCATGCCAATTAAGACTCGATCATGGATTACGCAACCATGCAGCATCACTTTATGGCCAATTGTGACGTCATCGCCAATAATAAGTGGAAAACCATCCGGGTTTTCGGTGTTTTTATGAGTCACGTGCAGTACGCTGCCATCTTGAATGTTGCTACGTTGGCCAATGTGAATATGGTTTACATCGCCTCTGGCTGCAACCAATGGCCATATGCTGGAATCATCGCCTAAAACAATATCGCCAACCAACACCGAGCTACTATCTATATAGACGCGCTGTCCGATTTGTGGGGATATTCCTTTATAACTACGAATTGATGACATGCTCGTCTCCTTTAATAACTGACGCCATAAGATAAATTAAACAGAAATAGCGTCAAAACAACTCTTTTTGAATAAAAATTATCCCAACGAACAGAAAATCAAAAAAAACAGCAAAAAGGGGTTGCCAACGTGACGGCGATCTCTATAATGCGACCTCACTGACACGGCACAGCCAGTAAGGGTTTAAACCCAACGAGCAGCCAATCAGTAGGTCAAATC